>JAKLPX010000046.1 GCA_022013635.1 Candidatus Delongbacteria bacterium | reverse complement strand
GTATAGACGGTAGTAGATAATCTCGATTGACATGATTTAGTAGTAGGTCAGCAGTTTTCAGATACATGTCTATACTCCCATATTTTTATTTATCTTTTTCAGCCCTTTAGCAATCCTGATAATCTTTCTTATCCCTTCTTCAAAGAAATAACTTTCTTCTTCAAGCATATTCCAATAATATCTTTTTTTTCTCTTACCGATCCTAATTTCCAGATTATTGTAAGCACCATCGAAAACCTGAATTTCTTTAAGTTTTATCGGCTTTATAAATTCCTTAGCTTCGTTTAAAACGCTATGCGTATCTGCAATTTCACCTATCTTAAAAGTATTATGCCATCTTAGATGCTTTTTGTACAATTTAGAATCATAATTAAACCTTTCTGTGTCTCCATCCTGTATTTCCCACGCAGAAGGTTTGTATTCTTTAAATAACATCTGATCTTTATTTGTATTAGCGTAAATCTCAAAAGCATAACCTCTTGAATCCGGCCCGATAAAAGATGCACTAGATTCATACTTAAACATAAGATAAAAATCTACCGAATTGATCTTTTCAACTAATTCTTTTTTATCCCCGGTATCCTTCATTCCTCTCCCTCTTCTTCAAGCCCATCGCCCATGCGGTATTTTATATCGTAATTGATTATAAAATCAAGCTCTTCTTCTGTGAATCCGTAGTGCTCAGCGAGAATTTTATCAATTTCATCAATAATTGGTTTTGATAATCTTTTTTGATAAATGTAAGTTACCACATCGCCTCTTGTTTTGCTGGTACTTTTTTGGAATATTTTATTTTTTTCTAAATCATTTTCCATTTTCTCGCTAAATTTTAATAATGCCGGTATTTTTTTACATAATTCATAACTGAACCTAAAAGAAAATATCATATAATCTTTAATATTGAACATATCAAAGTTAGTAGCGTAGTACCACCAATATAAATTTGAATTTAGAATTGCAGTAAATACTTCTGATTTGTACTTCTCGTCAAAATATCCACATTTATTACTCAAAGAATTAGTATCAAATTCAAAATTTTTAAATAATATCCAATATCTTGCGCCTGCAGTTCTATATGCTATAAGATTTTTATTTCTATTGATACTTAAATAGGTATTGATTTCATTGTTTTTTGTAATCTTATTAAAAATTGAGTTGTCAAGATTTGAAGTGAATCTCAAAAATCTATCATGATATATAGCTATATTGTTATTATATTTTAAAGTGTTGAAAAGAGTATTTCTCGCTTCAGTGAACCATCTTATTACTTGTGTTGTATGTAATTGTTTAATATTCGAATTATTGTCACCAATTATTATTGATAGTCTTTGATCTACGCCATCGAATAATTTTCCAGGTCGTATTTCGTAGCTACTTATTAGAAGAGAACTATTGTTTTTTATTACTTCTCTTAACTTACTCATATTATTGTTCGAGATAGATGTCAATGGTATAATAAATCCGTACTTGCTATGATATTTTAAAATATTAAGTGATCGCTCCATAATGAAAGCATATAGGTTGCTACATTTTTCTGTCTCATAATTCTTGACAGTATATTCTGTCCTTACCTTGCTATACTCTACATACGGCGGGTTGCCGATTATTACGTCGAAGCCTCCTTTGGCTTTGATGATCTCGTAGAATTCGGAGAACCAGTGGAAAGGCTGGTGCGATTGTAGCCACTGTTCGTAGTCTTTTTTGTATTTCTTTTTGTCTTTGTCGTACTCATCTTCCCAGAAACCGTAAGTGCCTGCGAGGTATTTGTTGAGCTGCTGGTTGAGGGTGTTTAGTCTGTCCTGTAGTTCTTTTTTGGCTTTTCTTATGTTTTTGCCTGCGGAGTCGTCGTTGAGCTGTGAATCCTGATAATTTTTGAATGTTGTGCTTACGAGCTGGCATTCCTGCTTTATGGTTTTGATCTTGTCTTCCGCAAAGAGCGCATCGTGATTTTCTATTGACTGATAGAGTTCGTTTTCGTTCGCGAATCCTACGAGTGTGTTTCCGGTTCTGATGTTAAAGTCAATGTCCGGCAGAGGCTCAAGCCCCGCATTGGGTTTTCTTGTGTCGGGTTCTACTTCAGCTACGAGTTTGAGGAAGAGTCTGAGCTTTGCTATCTCTACCGCTTCGCGCATTATGTCCACGCCGTAGAGTTTGTTCATGATTATACTTTTATAGATGTAATATCTTAGGTTGGGATGGTTCGGGCTGTCTGCTTCTTTTATTACGGCTATGAAGTTGTCGAGTATTGTGTTCTCCACTTTCTTTGAGCCTATCATATCGCGCATTCTGTCTATGCAGGTTTCGTAGAGAGGTTCGAGTATGTTCAGGGCGGCAAAGAGGAAAGCTCCTGAACCGCAGGTTGGATCGAGGATGGTTATTTTTGAGAGTGCTTTATATATTTCATTTATGAATTTCGGGTCGTCGGATATTGATAAAAGATCCTGCGTGAACTGCCTGATGTTGAGGTTATAGGTTATGAGGTCGTTGATCTGATTTATTCCGCCCGATGTGATCTTCTGCTTAATGTCAAAATACCTTTTCCAGCGGTCTATCGTCTCTCTCCATATTTCAGTGGGTAAAGCTATTTCTGAAGGTGTTTTTGTGTTCCAGTCTTTTCTTCTTTCAAGCAGGTTAGGCTGAGTAGTGTCGAGCCCTCTTGATATGTTTTCAGGAAGATTGAGTGCTTCTATCTTATCGGGAATGATGCCTTTATCGGATGTTTCTTTTATGCCTTTTTTGACAGCTTCGCAGATGTAATCGTCTTTGCTGTGTTTTAGAAGCTCGGTAAACTCTCCACCATTCTCGAAAGGTTTGGGATAATTCCTCTTAACTTCGTCGAATATGAACGGAATGATCGTATTTTTAGAAATGTATTCGGTAATATCTTCCTTTGTGTAATACGCACCCATCGCGGCTCTGTCGTTGATGTACTTTTCAAAAATATAACCGACAACATCCGGATTTATGTCTTTTCCGCTTGATTCTGATCTCTGGTCAAGATGCCAGTTCCACTGGTCGAAGAAATCGAAAAGAAGCTCAAAGAATTCATCTTTTATCTGAATATTTTCAAATTCCGATTCAAGCTGATGGACTTCAAATAATCCGCCGTTTAAGTATGGTATGTTGCCAAGGTTAATCTTTGTTGCCCTTGAAACCTTTGGTTTGCCTAATCCTTCATGGAATAAAGCGAGAAGAAAATCCCTGTAAAACGAATAGAAATTATTCTTTCCGGTAATCTGCCTTGTTTCATTCAATTTCTCGTGCAGATAATGAATATTGGAATCAAGAAAGCCTTTCTTTTGAATAAAATAGCAGAACATGAGCCTGTTTAGCATTATCGAAGCGTACCACTGTTTGTTCCTGTTCTCTGTATCTTTAAGCTCATCATCAATATTTTCAATATAACCGAGGAATTTTGTATGATACTTTTTAAATTCATCGTAGAATTTTTTAGTAACCTTATCCGTATTCTTGGCAAAATTGTCATTAACTCTTGCGATCACATCAAGCAGTGTAATATTTTCTTCTTCGTCAATATGGAAAAGCAGGTTTCTGAATCGCTGAAACAAAGCTTCTGTATCTTGCCTGTTATTCCATTGAAATTCCTTTATGACCTTTGGCTTATTTTCCTCTTTGACCGCGAATTGCCAAACCTGTTTGGTCTTTGTGCTATCGAAGAATACGAGAAGATGCTCGAAAAAATATTTTGAGAATTGGTATTCAATTTTCTTTCTTGTAGCGTTATCGGGGATTTTATCAAGACATACAGACGCTATTACGAAATCGCGCTTCTGTACTATGCCCTGTATATCATAAATTTTATCGTCAATAATAATTTTCTGGACATCACCTTTAAAATTATCCCAGCCCATTTCGTTAAATAGTTCTTTAAAATTGAATGCTTTGAAATACGAATTGAATGTAGATTTATTCATTGATGTTTCCTATTATTTTTTAATGATCTCCCAGCGACCTTTTCTATTTGAGCCGATTCTTACTAACATTCCATCTTCTTTAAGTTTAGTTAAAAGCCTTGTTACTGTTGATCTGCTTAAGTTTATTTTTAAGGCTAATTCTTCTTTTGAACAGGAAGGATTATTCTGGATCTCCTTCAGTAATTTTCTTATCGGCTCATTTATCGGCTCATTTATCGGCTCATTTATCGGCTCATTTTTATCTTTCCTCCAGATAGTTATTCTGAAGTCACCGTCAAAATGAAATTCCGGTTCTTTAAGTCCTGCTTCCTTGCAAAATCTATAAATATCTCTCGTACCTGTTCCGACTTTCTCAATATAACCGGCAAGGTACATTGGTGTTGCTATTAGCGGATTGCCCGGGATGGATTTGTGTGGGCCTTTAAGCATGGCGGGAGTCAATTCGTCAGGAAGAGATCCGGAATTCCAGACTTCGAGCCTGTCGCGGAAAAGCATAACCTGTACGCTTGAATTGCTTGTGTAATTCCTGTGGGCTACGGCATTCACAATAGCCTCTTTTACAACTTCACGCGGTATTTCATACTTAGTAGGGACACTTGTGCTCTCCGCTCTTGTTCCAACCCAGAGATCAATCCTAGACATCACGAAAGCTACTGCAAGGTCAACCATCTCAAAAATATCGCCTGTGTAAATCTGATAATTCTCAATCGGCTTTTCAACTTCATAGCCAAAGAACTGAGCGCATTTTACTTCTGAAGAAATGAGAAATCTTTGCGGTTTCTTGCCGAACAGCAGGATTGCAGCGTTTGAGATTTTTTCTTCTCTGATCAGATCGAGATGTTTGAGCAGGTCTGATTCTTCTGTTTCGTAAGGTAAAGGAAATTCTCTTTTTGAAGCCTCTTTTAAATATACATCGTCAGCTTTTCTGCTTTTTGCAGGTAATTTTTCAAATATGAAAGGCTGAAAAAATCTTCCCAGCAGGGCATCCTTTGTAATATAATCGTAAAGCATTTTCCTTTCTTTTGAAAATTCGGCTTGAACGCTGCTTATAAATATCTTTATCATAGCTTTTCCGTTGTTTAGTTCACAAGGCCCATTGAACATATTATCTTCGGTTCTTTCCTCTTAATCTCGCCGTCTTCAGGAATATTGCACAATTTACCGTCTTCTCTAAGATTGACTACAATGTCAATAAAATCCTCATCTCTGATGTGATTTTTAAATTCTCTGTTCAAGATATCCTTAGCTCTGTCCCTAAGCGGATATTTGTAAATTTCTTCTGTGGCTTTTACCAGACTGTCGGTCACGAAAAGGCTGTTCGGGTTATCATCAATATAAAATTTTAATCTTTCATAAGTTCTGTATCTTGACCCGTTCCTTTGTCCTAACTGGCCGCCGATCCTAGACTCTATCTTCTTTATGCTTTCAACACCTGATTTTACAATTTCATGATGCTCTTTTAGTCTTTTAATGGCCGGTTCATCCTGATCGCATCTTGCAAGTTTTAAAATTTCTGTTTGTGATTTTGTTAAAATATCGCCTTTTGTGTCCATATAAGCCAGAATATCATTTTCGTGCGAAGTTCTAGTATAGATCAAAACTCCTTTTTTATGCTTAGGGTCTGTTTTCTTTGTCGAATAAACGACATCAGGTAAATTAGGAATGATTTTCTCTAATTGAGGATTCTTTTCGATTGCGTTCCGCCATATTTCATAAGCATAAGAACCGAGATCAATATCTGTTTCTTCGCCATCATCGAAAACCCCGGATTTCTCATTATATAAATCTTTTAAATTTATCGGATCACCGTCAAAAAACACTTCGTCAGAACCTATTGTTTCTGCATTTTCTCTAATCCTGTTCTGCAGTCTGTCTCTCAGCTTTATTATTTTCTCTATTCCTTCCTCAGGCAAAAAAGAATAACACAGAATTTCGTCCGCTTTCTGACCTATCCTGTCAACCCTGCCTGCTCTCTGGATAAGCCTGATAATCGCCCATGGCAGATCATAATTCAAAATTATATGGCAATCCTGCAAATTTTGTCCTTCGGAAAGAACATCTGTAGCTATAAGAACCCTTATTTCGTTATCCTCTGAAATCTGTTCTTCTTTATGATTGCTTACAGGACTGAATCTGTGAGCGAAAGCTGTCGGATTTTCGTCATCCCCGGTCACACAAGCTGTTTTCAGAATCTTTTTAGCTATGAATTGTCTTTCGAGATAATGCGCTGTATCTGCAAACTGAGTGAAAATCAAAACTTTATCATTCTTGTGTTTTTTCGTACATAAATTTATCAAAGCTGTTAATTGCCTGTCATCGTCTGGTGTCCAATCCTTTCCTTCATTTAATATTTTAAATAAACTTTTACTGTCATCTTTTAGATGATCATAAAGCTTTTTGCTGAACAACATGCTGTTAATCCATTCAAATTTGTTCCTCTGATTAGAAACTGCCTCGTAATATTTCTTTGCTCTTTCAATATATTCTTTCTTGTCAAATAGCAGCTTGAAATCTTTTTCTTTTTTTACTCCCGGCAGTGAATTAGAATCATAGTCGATAAAAATCAGGTCGTTTACAGTTCCGCTTTCCTGCTTTCCTATTGGGAACGGTAGTTTGTTTTCATAAGCGTACATAAACAAATAATTTCTTAAAAGATGCCTGCTGATTGACAGTAAAAATGAATAACCGCTACTTTCCAGTCTCTTGAAAAGATTTGTACGGGCAAAACCTTTCAGCCTTGCGCCGGCTCTACCGAGATTCTGTTGTATTAAATTATCGTCTTTTGTAGGAATAAATCCCGGTTCGTTATTTACATATATGTCCTGACCTAAACCGTAGCGGGGTAATTTAAGTGAATTTATCAGATTTACGATCTCATCAGTATATAATTTTGCATATTGATCCGTTTCATCGCTTGAATCAAATTTATATTCAACTTTTTTTGGTTTTCTCTCAGGAAAGTACTGCCTTGATCCGTCCGAAAATTTCAAATACCTTTTTCCGGTTGCTTCGTCAGGATAAGTATAATGTTCTTTTATAAAATTTCTTGTTCTTCTTACAAGGTAAAGAGCCATCAATTGCTGCCAGTCTTCCGAATAAGGACTTTTATCGAATGCGGAAATCGTATTCTCATTTACCTGATGACTTGCGCTGAATTTAGTGATTCCGCCTATCTCCTGAATGTATTTATCCGGACTTATTCCCAAATTATGATTTTCAGGTATAAATAAGCTCAATTGACTTGATAAATCCATGTAAGATTTATTATAAGGCGTTGCTGTAAGCAATATTACTTTGGATTCGTTTCTCTCCAAATAATCTTTGACTATACTATACCGTTTACCTTCCTTATTCCTTAAATTGTGGCTCTCATCAATAACAACAAGCCTGTATCTTTTTTCTTCTTCAAGCGTGTTCTGAACATTTGTAATTGAAATAACTTTTGCCCTCAGTTGATACTCATATTTATAATCTTCCCACATTTC
>JAKLPX010000004.1 GCA_022013635.1 Candidatus Delongbacteria bacterium | reverse complement strand
TGTAATTATATAAAAGTAGTAGCTTTAAGACTTTTATTCAAATATGACGAAGTTCTAGCTATTGAGATAAGTGAAAAGATTATTAAAAATTATGTTCCAAATAATTCTAAGAAAATGGGAAAATATGAAAATTTTCCTGAAGAAGTAAGAAAAGTTCTATTGGAAAATCAAAGAAAAAACGATAAAGATAAGACTCCAAGAGGTACAAAAGCTACTGGTAGCATATATGATAATATTTGGACACCCGATAGTTCAGCTACATATTGTGAAGAATTTTGGGGACCAGATTCCTCAAAATATAACAATGCCGATTATAAACACTGGGCTTTCATCAATAAGGATTGCGCAAATTTTGGTTCTCAGTGCTTGATATATGGTGGAATTGATTTATCAAATGCTACTGTGAATGCGTATTTACATCCATGCGGTGAAACTACAATTGTAAATTGTGATGCTTTAAACAATTTCTTGATAGATGATAGAACAGATTCTATGACTCAATCAAATATTAATAGCTCAACGAGTGTTCCTAATTGGTTTAGAAAAGGCGATATTGCCATAGTAGGCGATGCGGATGATATATTAAAGCATACAATAATATGCAATTCCGATTTGTCATCAGTGTACCTTTTCGGATCTCACACAGCTAACAGAATTGATTCAGTTTTAAGCTGGTGGCTTGGTGGTTCATATGCTGACAGAGTCACTTTCTATCATGTTATCGGCTCAACTGTTTTGAAAAATCCAGATAAGGACAGCCTTTCCGTACAACTTGGTGATTCTTTGAATCTTGAAGCTATTGTTACAAATAATACTGATCCTGTTTCGTTAAATCCCATTACTAATTTCAAGTACATCTTAAAAAAAAAGCCTGAGAATACTTTAGAAACTCTTTATGAAACTTCTAATTCCCCATCTGCACTAGATTCTACCTATGTTTTTTCATTTAACACAGCAAGTCAAGATACCGGAAGGTACATTTTATATGCTAAAACTACTTACACCGAGGGAATTACGCAGGATTCTTGCATTCTCAAGATCAAACCGATTCCTGAAATAATATATCCTACTCCCGAGGATATAGTCTTGATTAAACCACCTGGAAAAGCTATCGCTACAGACACGCTCGAAATAAAGATAAGAGTGCCTGAAGTATCAGGCAGTTATCCAAACATAAAGCTGAAAATAGACGGTGTTTATGTTGAACAGAATGATATCGTACTAGAAGACAGCATTTATGTTTATCCTTGGATTTTGAATACTGTAAGTTCCGATCCGATGGGAAAAAGAATTAAGGTTGAACCAGAATTATTCGATGATCCGAATTGTAGCAGTACATCAAATATTTTAACGGTAGAAGCAGTATTTCTGGAAACTTTTTTAGGAATGACTGACTTGATATCAGATGGTTGGACTCAAGAGGGCACCGGTAGTACTCCCGGATGGATTATGGGTCCAGATCCATTTGATTTCCCAAATAAGTGTGCAAGGTCATACTCAATCGCCAATTCAAAAGCATTCTATCTTATGTTAAGAACACCGTCTTTTACAGTGCCTGACAGCTCTATTTGTAAAACTAAATTAGAGTATAAACTTTATTTTAAGTATTCCATGATACCATTCAGTTATATATATTTTGATGTTTGTAATGAATCGGGAACACCTTTAACATCTACACAAATGCTTGGTCCAGCTTATGGATTATGGACTAATATGAATTATGATCTAAGTAGATTTTCTGGACAAACAATAAGGTTACGATGGAACCATAATTACACAAATGGATTAGAGAATTGTTATTTCACGCAATATGCCATAGAAAATATTGCGGTTTATGCGATACCGGACATGGATTCACCCAGTATTGATTTTATATACGGCAATCAGGCTTATGTAGATGAGGATATGAATATCAATCTCGAGTTTAATGATGTTTCTGATATTGAGTCCGTTACTGCGGATTATGAGATAGAAGGTGATTCTGATACAATCACTTTAACAACCTCTAAGGACACTTACTTCTATAGCGGAACTATACCTGCGAGAGATCATGAATGCTACGGCACTATTGTTTTCAAGATAAAAGATACAGTAGGAAATGAAACTGTTTCAGAATCTTATTCTATAAGTTGGGTACAGCCCGGTAGTGTTGTTATAACGGCACCTCAAAATGTAGAAATCGCATCCCAAACTGACTCAACTCTTGCTTTAACTTGGGATATGGTCGCTGGTGCATCAGGCTATAAAGTATATTCATCTCTTGACCCTTATGGCGTGTTTTCTGGAGATTCAACAGGCACATTTACCGAAAGCAGAAAATGGGAAAAGCTATTTGACGGGAATAAGTATTTCTATTACATAATTGCTACAGATGAAGCTAAAAAAGAATTGATGGAAATTGTTACACCTCGAGAGGTTGGAAAGTAGGCTAATTTGCTTTTAAAAGAGTGAGTAAGTTTCAACAGGTCATAACATTGGCAAAAACCATGCAGGGGAATAATATTGCACGGATTTTTTGCCATGACCGTTATCTTACATAGTTTGCCTAGACTGGTTTTGAGAAGGTAAAAATAGCCTGTTAGATTTACATAAAATGGAAATTGTTTTCAGCTGGTGAAATAGTTAGTTCAAGTGAAAATGAGAGAATGTTAAATGAATAAATTAGAGATAAAAGGGTTGACACACAAGATTTGTTTCATTGATACTCTT
>JAKLPX010000045.1 GCA_022013635.1 Candidatus Delongbacteria bacterium | reverse complement strand
GAAAAGCCATATATTTACAATATAAATATATATTGGGGACATAATGACAGGAAGAATACAGTCGAGACAATTCATAGTATAAAGAAGTAAATGCAATAAGTAAGGAAGTTTTATGATCAAAATCAGAAGGATAAATTAAATAAATGAAAACAGATTATTTCAGTCATGACAGCGCGTACAAACACCGTAAAGCTCATGGTAAAGACGGTTGGGCTTCTACAGAAGAAACCAAAGATTTTCAGAAAACTCTTGAAAATGTATTCAAAAACGAATATGTGCCTAAAACAGGCAGATTTCTAGAACTTGGATGCGGAGCGGGGGAGATGTCCCTTTGGTTCGCAGAGAAAGGCTTTGATGTATATGGGATTGATATTTCTCCGACGGCGGTTGAGTGGGCAAAGGAAAAAGCTTCAAAACAAGATATGAAGGCTGATTTCCGTGTCGGAAGCGTTCTGGATTTAAAAGATTATAAAGATAATTTTTTCGATTATATCTTAGATGCCCATTGTCTGCACTGTATAATCGGGGACGACAGAGAGTGGTTTCTGAAAAGTGCGTTTAGAGTGCTTAAACGGGGTGGATTCTTTTTCTCTGAAACGATGTGCGGTGAGATCGGGGATGCGGAAGTACTAAAAGTATTCGATCCTGTGTCAAAATGCATGATCAGGAATGGAATAGCAGGCCGCTATATAGGCAGGGCTGAAGATATTCTTGAAGAGTTCAAAGAAGCGGGATTTAAGATATTGCATTCAGAAGTAGTTTCTGATGAGTTTCAGGATAATTTAAGGATGCACGCTACTAAGGAGTAATAAAAGTGATTGAGAAACTTGAGGTAGAATATTAAAGGAATGCAAATGATAATAAGGGAAGCTGAAATAGCGGATGCGGCAGGAATAGCATATGTTCATACAAGTTCCTGGCTGACCACATACAGAGGAATAATGCCTGATGAAAAACTGGATAGTCTGAACTGCGAAGACTGTGAAAAGAAATGGCTGAGAAATATTCAGAATTCCTTTGAGGGAAAAGAAATCCTGCTTGTGGCTGAAATGAATGGTCAGATCGTCGGATTTTGCGGTGGAAGCATGAACGATGATCCGAATACCAAAGAAAAGTATGCTAATGACCTGAGAGTTATCTATATTCTGCAGGAGTATCAGAAACAGGGGATAGGCAGAAAGCTTGTTTCTAAATATGTTTCAATGATCATTGATCAGGGTATAGATTCAATGATCATCTGGGTGCTTGAAGATAATATTTCTAAAGAGTTCTATGTAAAGCTGGGTGGTATCAAAGTAGCTGAGAAAGATTTTGAAGCATGCGGGAAAAAACTGAAATGCGCCGGATATGGATGGGAGAATTTTAATGAGTAATAGTAAGAAGTGCTATGAAATCAATAATTGCCCCTTTAATAGGGGAAGGGTACCGGCCTCAGCTAAATGTCCGCCCTTTGATCTAAAGATCGGTTGTTGGGAATATGACTGGGTAGAATTCTATAATAATATACCTGATTGTAAAGAAAAGATAGAATGGCGAGACGGAATGATAAGCAGGTGTGAACAATGTAAAGTATATCTTGAGCATAGGGATAAAATGGATTTAATTTTAAACGGATTAAGAATAATAAAATGAAACAGTACTACGCAGAGAGAGCAAAAGAACACGACAAGGTTTACTTGAAACCTGAAAGACAGGAAGATATTAAGAAAATTCACGAGTATTTGAAAGACGCATTTGCAGGCATGAATGTACTTGAAGTTGCCTGCGGAACAAGATACTGGACACAAACATAACTTATAAGATAAATGATATCGGGAAATAAAGAAGTCAGAATCCCGAATTCCGATGTCTGTTTACAAAAGATATCGCACAGCGTTGCATAGAATTGCCAAAAAATATTTTAGATGAAATAAGAAATGCCGGTTTCACGATACTGTATTCTTATGTCACAGTAGGGGAAGATAATCTCGGATTACTTTTTGACGGCTCTTTTAAGAGAATGGCCAAAGAGTCTTTTTCATGCAACTGGGTTTATGCCTGCTATAAAGATAAAATGCAATCGGCATTAGAAAATAATGCTCCTTATGAATTCTACAGCGATCCCAATGCAGCTTTAGAAAGGCAGAAAGAACTCGATAAAAAAGAAATAAATAATGCCTTTATTCTGCGCTACCGTGACTATACTGTACATTACCGGCCCTCTACCGAAAGCTATGGAATTATATAAGGATCTTTTTAAAAAAGCTGCGAATGAAAAGAAGGCTGTAAAAATCATTGAAAAATTAAAAAAAGAGTATTTATAATGAAAAAAATAGTTAAGATTAAGTTTCTTGCAATCATTTGTATATTGAACTTAAATTGTACTCCATGACACCAGAACTGAAACATACGAAGGAATTCAGACTAAAAGTAGTTCGTTATGCTTTGGCAAATAAGATTTTGAAAGCTTCGGTGCTTTTTGAGCTGAACAGGATCACTATCTCAAGATGGATACAAAAGTACAATGCTGACGGTGAAAATTCTCTGTCCAATAAGTCACGGGTAATGATCTGATCAAATATTCCTTCATGCATATTCTAAATAAAAATCTGGAAATTATAGGTTCGAACTTTTCTGACGATAAGCAAAATCTGAAATTATTATTTATTCCACCCATAATTGTTGATGATTTTATTAACGATATTGATGCTATCAAGAATTTCGACCATTACTGGCATTCGTTAAGTCAGCCTGTTGTCGGGGATAAAATTATTGAAGATGTTCTGGCCGGTCTCAAGCTTATCGGTAATATTAACAAGGGTAATTACGAAAACGACAAAGCTCTCGTTCTTTAACGACAGGATAATTTCGACCCTTCAATATACTAAGACAGATAACAAAAAGCTGCGAATGACCGTATTTTATAAGAAAGGGGAAATTTATCAGCTTACCGGCGACTATACAAACGCGATCAAGCAGCTTTAAAAATGTATCAGGCAAAGAATTTGATAAGTTAACAGATAATGCTACTCTAATTCGAGATAATACAATGAATATGATCATAGGTAATATAACTTGACAAAACAATATTGTTTGTATATATTGATGTATATACACAAAAGGAGGCAATCGTGTTAAGTTCTAAAGTTTTCATAAGCGGCAATAGCCAGGCTATCAGGCTGCCCAAAGAATATCAGGTTGACGAAAAAGAGCTTTATATTCAAAAGATCGGTAATACAATTATTCTTTTCCCGATGAAGGACCAGTGGTCAGTTTTTGAAAAAAGCCTTAGTGAGTTTTCAGATGATTTTATGACTGAAGGAAGAGAACAGCCTGAAATGCAGAAACGCAAAGGGATTTGAAAATGTACTTGCTTGATACGAATATCTGCATTTATATAATAAATAACAAGCCGGTACAGGTTGTTGATCATTTTAAGAAGCTTCAGGTTCATCAGGTAAAACTATCCGTAATATCGCTTGCAGAGTTGGAATACGGTGTAGCAAAAAGTAATAATAGGGAAAAGAACAGGAACGCATTGATCCGCTTTGTTTCCGCGTTTGATATAGTTGAATTTAATGACAGTGATGCCGAAGTTTACGGTCTTATAAGAGCCGATCTTGAAAGAAAGGGTCAGGTGACCGGGCCGTATGACATGCAGATAGCAGCGCAGGCTCTTACGCGTGACCTTATACTTGTCACAAATAACACTGCCGAATTTGAAAGGATACCGAATTTGAGATTGGAGAACTGGGTATTAAATAAGATATCAATGCAAATATGAAAGTGGCGTTTTCTCTGAATTAAAGGATATAAACTATTTTAAACAAGTTAAAGCAGAAGATGGTACGATTGTGTGGACGCATGAACAGGATATTTGTCCTGATACGCTTTATTTGGATTCAGTAAAAACTTTTAGATTTAGCAGTTATAATGTTGTTCTTGGTAAATGGATATAAAGTCCTGAGAATAAAAGATAGATTATGGTGTTGCAGTATAATCTCGGAATAGACAACAAAAGAGGCTTCATTAGATATGTATCGAAATTTCAATTTAAAGAAATTAATTGAAAAAGAATTT
>JAKLPX010000003.1 GCA_022013635.1 Candidatus Delongbacteria bacterium | reverse complement strand
AGTTAAAGATTGATCACTTACAATTGAATTCATCTCAGAGTCGGAAACATAAGTCTCACTGGAAAGATACTGAAGTGAAGCGTTCTCGATAAAATTCGAAATAGTTCTCCTTTCTCCGTCTGCCGCCTTTTTCAGTATTTCGTAAATATTGTCATCTATTCTTACAGTGATTGTTTTCATCAAACACCTCCTACTTCAAATATATTCAATAATATTCATTTTGTCAATATTTCTTCCGCCTAAAATACAGTTCAGAAAATAGCGGAAGTTTGCTTTGCAGTTTATATCAGCTTGGAATTATAAGTGCCCTTACTTGGCCCAAAGCAAAATGACAGGCAGCTCTGAACTGGATATTTTAGGCTGTCTTTTTCTTTGTTATTTTCATTTTGGACAAGCAAAAGAAAGTAAGAAACTACTTCGTCTTCTCTAAATCCTTTTTCCTATCTCTGGCAAAATACACAAGGATTGCTCCAAGAAGAAAGATCATCCCATAAATGATGAGCAGGTGAATCAAAGGAAATTCAACAGTCTGAAGATCCGGTATCTGATCAATAGCATTCTTGTTGACAAAAGTCATAATAACATTATAGATCGCGGAAGATATAAGAACATATCCGAAAAACTTACCGACTTTTCTGATCAAAGCAGACTCCTATGGGTTTTTCATAAATATAGTGTTTTCCAGCAATAAAGCCAATAGGAAAATCAATAATCCGGGGAGCAGGAATAAAAAATATTTTTCGTGGAATCTTTTATATGATTTAATATCAATTTTCGTTTTTTCGAGCTTATCTATCTCTTCATAAATAAACTTCAATTTATCCTTGTCCGTAGCTCTGTAAAATTTTCCGCCGGTCACTTTGGCAACATTTGAAAGCATCTCTTCATCAACTTTAAATTCAACTTCCCTAACAATTGTTTGCCCGAAAGGTCCTCTGAAAGGATAAGGTGCGCGATTTTTTCCGATACCGATCGTATATATCCTTATTTCCATAGCCGTTGCAACATCTGCAGCAGTTTCCGGACTGACTTCCCCCCTGTTGTTCTCACCATCGGTCAATAATATTATCACTTTACTTTTAGCTTTGCTGTTCTTCAAACGGTTAACTGCGGTAATGATCCCGGAACCTATTGCAGTTCCGTCTTCGATCACACCCATCTTGATATTTCCGGTAAGATCCTCAAGAATATTATAATCCGTGGTCAAAGGGCATTGGGTATATGCCTCGCCCGCAAAAAGAACCATACCTATCCTGTCGTTCTTCCGTCCATTGATAAAATCCCTCGCTACTTCAAGAGACGCTTCAAACCTGTTCGGTGTAAAGTCCTGTGCAAGCATGGATGTAGAAATATCAGTAGCTATTACAATATCAATTCCCTCTGTGATAGTTTCCGATGATTCTGAAGTGGATTGAGGTCTTGCCAACGCCAATATTACAAGAACTGCCGCGATAATTTTCAATATGAATGGAAATTCCAGAAATCTTATTCTTAATGTTTTCTTCACTCCTTCAAATGTTTTTGAATCGGAGAAGCGTATGTATGATCTTCTTTTTTTTGCAAAATGATAGATCAGTGCGATCAAAGGAATGAACATCAGATATAAATATTGAGGGTCGTTAAATTTAAATATCATTTATTTTTAACCTTAGATTCTTCTTTTAATTTACCCACGGCCTTATAAGCGAATTCAAGGAAAGCTTTAAGCTCGGCATCCAAAGGAATAAATTTAGCGTATTTGACAAAGTCGGTAACTTCAAGCAGTTTGTCTGAATCTGCTATAGTTTCATCATCGGTTACTCTTGATCTGATTTCCTTTTTAAGATCTTCGGTCGGAAGCTCGGCTCCAGGGAAATCAAATCTGTCTTCAAGAAAATTTCTGAAAATCAGAGATAACTCAGCCGCAAACTCTTTGAATTCGCCTTTTTCGAGATATTTCTTCTCTTTAAGAAGGTCAAGCATTTTAAAAGCTATGATGTGCGCAGGAACTTTCTTTTCCGCGGCAACTTCATCTGTGCCGTTTTTCTTTTTGCTTCTTCTCATCAGGAAATAAATTGACATAACCAATAATACTAATAGCGCTAAAAATATACCGATATATCCTTTTTCTCTTACTGACATCTTATATATTCCGATGTTTTTGATAGGAAGCACCATATTTAAAGAATCAAGAGGTATCTGCTTCTGATTCCCGAGAGAATCCACAACGGTTACGCTTCCTTCCTTTAAAATGGATTTTACATTTATTCTTATAGAATCACTTGCGAACTTTAATTCTTTTTCATCCTTAATGTATGAATATTCGATAGGCCCGAAATAATGCTCCCCCGGTTTTGCGAATACGGCATAGTCATTTAAAATTGTCTCTTTAATTATCACATTTTCTTTGCTCTGAGTTTTTACCTGTGAATTTACAAGATCAAAATCTTCATTTATTGAATTCTGAATATTGGTCAGATCAACGCTTGAACCTTCGGGATGATCAAACTCTATGCTTATTTTCAGCCTTTCGCCAGTAAACAATTCTGTCTTATTCGTAAATATCTTTATATCTGAAAACAACAGCGTAACTAAGCTTAATATTATATAAGGGTAACATCTCATTTTATCTTTTTGTCTTTCTTTTTCTGAAGAATGCGATCAGCGGCTCTATATACGGTTTGTTTATATCCATGCAGATGCTCTCAACTTTATTCCTTCTGAACAATTTCGTTTTGAATGCAGTTCTGTTCTTGATATTTTCTCTGATTGCATCGCGGTTCGATCTTCTGCTCAGGTCTATGACTATTTTCGTTCCGGTTTCGTTGTCATAGAACTCAAACAGACCTTTTTCAGGAAGCTCATGCTCTTTTTTGTCATAAAGATCAATAGCTATCAGATCATGTTTTTTTGAAACTATCTGCAATCCTTTCTCGTAGTTCTCATCCATGAAATCGGATATAAGAAATGAAATAGCCTTCTTCTTCTGAACATTATTCAAGAATTCAAGTGCTGACTCGATCGAAGTGCCGTTTGATTCCGGCTTATAGAACAGCAGTTCTCTGATGATCCTGAAAACATGGCCCCTGCCCTTTTTAGGCGGTATGAATTTCTCGATCTTATCCGAAAACAGTATCAGCCCGACTTTATCGTTGTTCTTTACCGCGCTGAATGCGAGAAGTGCCGCTATTTCCGCCGATATCTCCCGTTTCAGGTTATCAACCGAACCGAAATTACCGCTCGCTGAAATATCAACAACGAGCATGAGAATCAATTCTCTTTCCTCTTCAAATATCTTTACGAAAGGCTTTCTCATCCTAGCGGTCACATTCCAGTCTATCGTCCTGATATCATCTCCGTAGGAAAATTCCCTGACCTGGGAAAAATTCATCCCGCGGCCTTTGAACACCGAATGATATTCACCGCCGAAAAGCTCATTTACTGCTTTTCTGGTCTTAAGATCTATGAACCTGACCTTTTTTAATATTTCCTTTTGCTTTTCTCTTTCTTCCATGATCCGCTTATGGTATCTCTATTTTATCAAATATTTTCTTAACGATATCTTCAGATGTTATCTCTTCCGCTTCAGCTTCATAAGTAATGCCGATTCTGTGCCTTAAAACATCCATTCCTATCGTTCTGATATCCTCGGGAGTAACATATCCCCTTCTCTTCATAAATGCCTGCGCTTTTGCGGCAAGAACGAGATAGATCGAAGCTCTCGGAGATGCAGGGAAAGATATCAGGGAAGCCACATCCTTGAGTCCGTATTTCTCCGGTGTTCTGGTCGCGTTTACTATATCTTTAATATATTTTTCGACTTTTTCGTCAATGTAGATTTCCCTGACGATTCCTCTGACCCTCTTGATCTCTTCGGGAGTAATAACCGGTTTGATCACAGCCTTTTCCTGAGTCGTTACTCTTCTCATGATCTCAAGTTCCTCGGTAGGCGTAGGGTAAGTTATCTTCAATTTGAGCATAAATCTGTCAATCTGAGCTTCAGGCAGCGGATAAGTTCCTTCCTGCTCGATAGGATTTTGTGTAGCGAGCACTAAAAACGGCTCTTCAAGATAAAAAGTATTCTCACCGATCGTGACATGCTTTTCCTGCATGGCTTCAAGAAGCGCTGACTGTACTTTTGCTGGAGAACGGTTAATCTCGTCCGCTAAGATAATATTAGCAAAAATAGGTCCTTTTTTAGTCTCGAATTTATTCGTGTTCTGATTGTAGATCATCGTACCTATCAGATCCGCAGGCAGAAGATCCGGAGTAAATTGAATTCTCTGATATTTCACATCTACGGCTTTAGCCAGCGTTTTCACCGTTTCCGTCTTAGCCAGACCCGGAACACCTTCCAGAAGAACATGGCCGCCCGTGAACAAGCTGGTAAGAAGCCTGTCAACCATATATTTCTGACCGACTATGATCTTTCCTATCTCCATAGACAGAATATCAAGGAATTTACTTTCTCTTTCCACCTTCTCCGTGATCTCCCTAATATCACTGTTCATACATACTCCTTCGTTTATTATTTTTGCCTTATACCAAGCTGTTATTTATTTTGTTCTGTAAGAACGGTGAAAAATATTTGATTTGAAAGAAATTGGCAGGGTTGTTTGTGACAATTTTTGTAACGATGCAAGGGTTGTTTATGAACAGTAGGCATCTTTACATGGCTGCGAATTTTCATCACTGACTAAACTATTTTTTCCGCTATTACCAATTTAATACTATTGAAAATTGTCTTCACTAACTGAAGTTGGTCTGAAGAAGATAAATTGTGAAGTGCAGTCAATCCAGCCTCGATTATTTATATTTCTTAAATACATTTCAATATCTACCTGTTTGACCAAATCCTTATAATATCCTACTTTTCTCTTTCATTATTTTTACCTGATACAGTTACATTACATTTTAAACGCTTACCCATATTTTT
>JAKLPX010000044.1 GCA_022013635.1 Candidatus Delongbacteria bacterium | reverse complement strand
CAACTATTTCTGTCTCAGTGCCTTTTCCCTGAACTCTTGCATTATACAAGTAAATATTAATATAAGGTGCTCTTGACCTGATCACCTTCTTTATGTCCTGAAAAGCTGCTCCGGTTTCAGCAGTGACTACACCAATATTTTTTATATAATAAGGTATCGGTTTTTTTCTGCTTTGATCAAAAAGACCTTCAAGGTAGAGTCTCTGCTTGAGTTCCTCAAATTTTGCCTGTAATTCTCCGATCCCTGAAATAATCATTTTTCTGACATCTATCTGATACCTTCCGCTGCCTTCATAAACTGATATTCCTCCGAGCACTTTTACCTTCTGCCCGTTATCCGGATTGAATTCCAGTTTATCTCCTGTACTTCTCCACATTACGCAGCTAATTACTGCCTTATCGTCTTTCAAGCTGAAATAATGATGACCGGAACTGTGCTTCTTATAATTGGATATTTCGCCTTCTACCCATACATCGGAAAATTCGGGTTCTAAGATACCTTTGATCTTCATGGTTATTTCATGTACGGAAAAGATGATTTCTTCCTTTTTAACAGGCTTTTTTTTCTCTTTGTTTAAATCTTCTTCTGAGAGATATGAAAACAGATCTGTCATGATTTTACCCCTAATTCCCGGTTATACTCAAAACCGCTCTTAATTCAAATTTATGATTCGTGTTGACGACGCTTCTTGCGTCATAATTCTGAGTTTCGTTATAATTATATGAATAAACCATAGTTCCGTTAAGCTTTTTAGAAATTCTGTAACTGATATCAGGCGATATTGTGAAATTCGTTGATCTAATTCCCTTTTCAAGACTCTCATATTCATTTAATACAATATCGTAATTATGCCTGTTGTTCGAACTGAATGAAACTGAAAGGCTGTAATTTATATCGTTATCCAATTTTGCGCCTTTGAAAGGCCAGAAATTGAACGGAACACTGAATCCGCCTTTTTGATTATACCCTGTGGTTATTTTTAATTCTCTTGAATATTTCTTCTCTCCGGATTGGATTTTTCTGATATCGTCTGCATAAGTGTATGTTTCTTTCATATCAAAAGTATAATTATAGCTCGCGCCAAAATTAAAACCGTTCTTTAAACCGAGCTTGAATCCTGCCAAAGGAGAAAAACTGTTGGTATAAGAAACACCCTTTATTTTCAGATTAGAAGAGGAAATATCCGGAATGCCCGTCAAATATAAACCGGGAGATTTTCCGTCAACATACCAGTTAGATGTCTCCGAACCGGATTTTGAATGAGAAATCGTTAAAGTTGTAATTTGATCTTTTGCCTTCAAAAGCTCCCGAAGTCCCGATATATTTATTGAATAATTCGGAATTAGGTATGGTGTCGCCCCGGCTTTCTTATGTTCCTCATCCGTAACCCAAGGCCAAACAAATTTTGTTTCACTGTCAGTACCTGTGAATCCTTCGTTGTTGTTTTCTCTGTATGACCTTGTAAACTGGTATGAAATTCCGTCTAAACTAAGATTTTTAGTTAATCCAAGTTTCGTAGAACCGTTTAAGGACCAGTTACCGCTCCAGCTTGAAGAAGTGTAGTCGGTATCTTCCGGTTTGTTTGCAAAACCGAACATGAATGCCGGATTTGCCTGATCGAGTGTCGGTATGTCTGAAAAAGTATTTTCTCTACCCTGTGCATAAGATAATGAAAAATCTGACAGATTTTCTTTTAAAAAGTCAAGCGCCGACTTCCTTTTCCTTGAGGATGAACTCGTTCGGGATAATCTCGAAGTTCCGTCAGATTTCTTATTTTCAATTTTATCAGACACCTCTAAAGTGTCGTTCGGATTTATTTTATTCTTATCGCTGTCTAAATCCGTTTCTTTCACAATACCATCATCCTTATTTTTGTAAATAAACGAATCCCATACAGATTGAATCCCTCCGATAATCTCTTTAGTCTTCAATCTTGAATTTATTTTCGAATCATACCTGTTCTTAACATTACTGGTTACGGTTCTGCTGCTCAAATTCCCTGTCCATGAGTAGGATGTTTTAAAGTTTAAATCATTAGTCAGATATTTCAATAAATTTAATTTCAGACTATTATTTAGAGAGGATTCCAGGCTGGACAATTCACCGAATTCAAGCATGAAAATATCGCTCAGATCTCTGTCGTAAACGGTTATTACGGTATCTTGATTAGTGCTGTCCTTTTCTATCGCGTCTTTGTACATATCCGATCCCATCGAAAGCGAATAATTTGAATTTAGAAAAGGCAGCGGCGTAAGGCTTGTAGAAAAATTTCTTGTAACCAAAAACGATCTGCTTTCAGTAAAATTATTTCTTCTCGAAAGAGAAAGAGTTTCCGATTGCCCTGTTTTAATCGAAAAATTATAATTTGACGGGAAAAACGCTAATTTTATTTCGCTTATACTTCTAAACAGAGATATATCTTTTCCCCAGAAGAAAGGGCTGAAGCTGAACCATGATTCGGGAAGCCCTAAATTGTAAGACAAATTATAATTGTAGTTATTTGATTTCTGTGAAATATAATTCGGATTTGAACTTTCGGAAAAAGAAGCATTCCCCGATAAGCTTAAATTGTCAACTGTATATTTCAGATAAGGACTGTTTGATTTTGTTGTTTTTCTTATGGAAAAATCAAACTGATTTCTTGTCGTTTCGGTTCTTACCGAGTCCGGTATATTGTTTTTATCAACGATAATATCTGTTGTTCCCTGATATTTTGTATATGAATCGGTGTTTACGAAACTATACCTGACAGGAATGCTCAATCCGTACTTTTTCGGCACTAATTTATCAAGGTTCATGGAAGAGTTAAAACTAATATTTGTCTGATTAACTCCTGTCCCTTTATTATCTTCGATACGGTGAAATTCTTCGTCCTGATGAGTGATCTCGGCGTCAATGCTTCCTAAATCTGCAACTTCCAATCTGCTTTTTACTCTCATAGCCGTACCGGGTTCTTTAAGCACTTTAACCAATCTTAACTCGTCTATCCATATTTCCGAATTTAATTCCGTGTTGGCTGAATCCAATACTCCGGCATTAAAATATTTTATGCTTTGTAGCGAAGGATTGCCTTTTATTGATATATATCTTTTTATATTTTCGTTATTGTAATTGTATATGAAAAGAGTGTCTGCAGGATAATTCAGGTCTGACCTTAGTGTTTTAAGATTGGTTAAATCGCTTAACTGAACCACCATCTGGTTATTCACAACATCGCTTTTCCAGCCGTTGACAAGCTTGGATCTGTATTCGTAAAAATTCGCAGAATCCGTACCGAACCTGTAAATAAAATATAGAGGTCTTTCTTCATTCCACAAAGGATCGTTTGCCATCGTTCCGCCGTGAATGAACATTTTAATTTCTTCGTATTGAAGATAGTTTTCGCCCTTATATATTTGTTTCGATAAATACGCGTGCCTTCCGTTTTCGTATTCGCTTTGACTGACAAACGAACTTAACGATATATTTAATGATAAAGACTGTTCGAATTCTTCAAACCCGTTATCGTCTAATTTCTTAACCCCGGGAGGAGAATAATATCTTCCTTTGTCATCTTGATTGTTAATGGTTTTTGCCTCTATTTTTCCTTGGTTAGATCCCTTTGCAGTCCATTCGTTTCCGACAAAATCCAAAGTTACAAAATTTATTTTAGTGGAAAAAACGGTATCTGCCGAGTTATTCACCCATATTTTAATATATTTCATTTTAGACAGATCCGGCTCCCTGTTTAGAATATCTGCAAAATCTTCGATCGGAATCCTGTATAGGGCAAAATTTGAACCTGAACTATAATCTGCGCTTACGACATATTTGTCTCCGAAGCTGGGACTTGATTTCAGGTTTACTGTATATCTATAAGCTCTTACGGCGGTATCAAGATTACCACCGCCGTCTAAATCTTCCGTATCCATTTTACCGTTTCCTTCGGTTTTGATAAAGTCCCAATAATCATTGATCTGAGAATCGGGTGTCGGTTTGTCGTCTGATTCTGTAGGATGGTTATCGAATGAAAAATATTCATAAGGCTTTTTTTCTCTAACCAAGTCAGGATCAAAATATTCCAAAGCGTTGAAATCGTTATTTCCCTTCATTCCGTCAAGACCGATGTCCTCTGAATCGTCGCCTATATCAAGTACTCCGTTCCTGTTCATATCTTCTGAATTAAGCTCTTTATCTGGAATTACATCTTCGCTTAAGTCGCCGATATCTATATTCAAGGTAATATTTTTATTGGTCGCTACAAGAAATTCAATATATTTTACATCCCTCATATCCTGATACGAAGAGTAAAGATATCTCATTACTCCGCCCCACGAATCTTCAGGTTTGTATATATTGCCTTCGATAGCCTCGTTTCTAGTTGTTGGCTTAAAATTTATGTTCAAAGTGTTTACTTTATCTTTTTTCTGATCGCCAGGAATATCCTTATAAATCTCTTCTTTTGTTAATTTATCTTCGTCTTTTGGATTATACCAGTAAAATGACAATTCACTTTGAGCTGAATACGATTTTAAAAAATATTGTTTTGAAATATTTAAAATTGAAGACGGTCCAGTCAAAGTATAAATGCCGGTTGTGCTGTATTCATCAGGATAAGAAGATTCAGACCAGGCGCCGTAAAAAATTCCCATAGATTTTTTAATTTTACTGCTTTCAAAATCGTCTATATAGGCGGCGTTCAAAGGATTGGGATTTGGAATTATTAGAGCTATCTCTCCTTCAAATGAGAGATTTGATTCTTTATCGGTCTCAACTAAAGGCAGCCAATCTATTGCTTTAGTTAAAAAAGGAAGATCAAAGTTAGTTTGACCGTTTATATCCATAACGAGGTTTCTTTTGGGCTCATATCCCACATGAACCCTGTCTTCGTTTGTTTCTTCCGAAAGATATAAAATAGTTCCGCCGATGTAACTATTTTTATTTATATTATATTCTATCCTGTTTCCCAAAAGCATTTTTTGATCAAGCTGGAATATTGAGGCTGATTCGTATAGGATTTCAATGTCCGCTGTCAAATACCTGTCGTTGATGATTGACAACTGTCCCGAATTATAGTTTATAATATAATCAACATCCT
>JAKLPX010000043.1 GCA_022013635.1 Candidatus Delongbacteria bacterium | reverse complement strand
ATCAAGATCTTTTATAAGTCTGCCTGCTTCCTCAAATTTCCGCTTTATAAATGCGTCAATAGAACTATTGTCTTTTGAATCTATATTCTTCATTTCTAAAATGTCCTGAAATTGAACCAGAGCAATCAATATTGAATCATCTTTCTCTCTGTAATATTTCGATAGCTCCCTAAATGTTTTACCGGCGAACTCTTTCGGTATTTGTGCTGTCTCCAAGATATTTTCCTGATTGAATGACATCAATTTTAAAATAACATCGCTTATACCTGGCGAAGCGATATTTGAAGTCAGAAAAAACGGAACGATATTATCCGAGATAAAATAATCGTCCGCTTTTGCTCTTTCAATGTAAGGGATAGTTTCATTCCTGATCAACTGAACGAAAACCTTAATTTTTTCGGATATGGCTTTAATGGTCATTGTGGCAAAAACTGTTTTTTCATCTGCTCCCTGAGAAGAAGCAATCGAATTATCTGGAACTATTATAACCCCTTTGGAATGTTCGACATTTGCCCTGTTTAGAATATTAATATCCGTAAAATCGCCTTTTACAAATTTAATATTCGCACTCGGATATTTTTCCAATATGGCGTTTATCTGTCCAGGCTCGGAATCGTTTACCAAAACAATCTCTTTGTTGTTTGAATAAATAAGCGATCTTATTATTGATTCTACCTTCCAATTCCAGCCGCAGATCACGACAAGATTTTTTTCTTTTATTTTATTCACTCCCTGACCGTCCCTTATTTTTTTTGATATTATAATTGAAGATATCGTTGCTGTGAATAAAGAAGTTAAAACCATTCCGGAAAAGATCAGAAATATTGTCACAATCCTTCCCGATGCGGTTTTCGGTGTAATATCTCCGTAACCGACTGTACCAAGTGTTACCACAGAAAAATAAATTGCTTCAAAAAGAGATTTTATATCTTTTTCGAAATTAAGATAAAGAGTTCCTGCAAGGATAAGTACCAGAAACATCAGGGTAGCAATTCTGGTTATTTCCTTTTTCCAGAATTTTTTAACTGTTCTAACGGCGAAACTATTGCTCATAAAATTTTTCTCTTTATGTTCGTATTGTAAAGTAATTAAAAATTTGTCTGTATGCAAAATAATTATAAATAAAAAAGGGGGTCGAACGCCCCCTTTTTATAACAAATACTAAATCTTGAAATTATTTTTTACATTTTTTTTTGGCACACTCTTTTCCGAGTTTGAATTTTTTTACAAAATCGTTAATAACTTCCGTCAAATTAGGGAATCCGATCTCTTGAAGATCATATTCGACTTTTACGGTGGGTTTTTTTATTTTTACGATCCTGTTTAAATCTATCGGAGTCGCGATCACTACTGTATCGCAAGGAGTATTATTTATAGTTTTTTCAAGATCTTTTATCTGCTCGGCGCCGTATCCCATTGCCGGAAGCAAAATTCCGATATTCGGGTAAATTTCAAAAGTTTTTGCAAGTTTGCCGACTGCGTAAGGTCTTGGATCAACAAGTTCTTTCGCGCCGTATTTTCTTGCCGCAACGACACCTGCTCCTATTTTCATGTGTCCGTGGGTCAAAGTCGGTCCGTCTTCCACAACAAGAACTCTTTTGCCTTTAATAAGTTCAGGTTTATCAACAGATATCGGAGACGCTCCGTCAATCACGATTGCTTTAGGATTTATCCTTTCGATATTTTCTCTTACAATCTGAATTCCTTCTGGAGATGCACTGTCCATTTTATTGATAACAATAACATCGGCCATTCTTAAAGTTGCTTCGCCCGGATAGAAATTTACTTCGTCCCCTGCTCTGTGAGGATCGGCAACGGTTATCATAAGGTCGGGTTTGTAGAATGAAAAATCGTTATTTCCGCCGTCCCAAAGAATTACATCAGCCTCTTTTTCCGCTTCTCTTACAATAGCCTCGTAATCAACGCCTGCATAGATCACATTTCCGCGAACTACATGCGGTTCGTATTCTTCCATTTCTTCTATCGTGCATTTATGTTTTTCAAGATCTGCGACATTGGCGAATCTTTGAACTTTCTGCTCAACTAAATTACCGTAAGGCATAGGGTGTCTGATGGCAACTACTTTGATTCCTTTTGCCATAAGAAGTTCAACGATTCTACGCGAAGTCTGGCTTTTGCCTGCGCCTGTTCTTACAGCCCCGACGGCTATTAAGGGTTTTGTGCTTTTTACTTGAGTGGCATCAGGTCCTAAAAGAACAAAAGAAGCTCCGGCAGTATTAACTATCGCGGAAATTTTCATTACATGCTGATAAGTTACATCGCTGTAAGAAAATACGCATTCATCAACTTTGTGTTTTTTTATCAGGTCAACCAGTTTATCCTCGGATTCAATCGGAATTCCGGCAGGATAAAGTTTTCCCGCTAATTCTTTCGGATATTTTCTTCCGTCAATATCCGGGATTTGAGCCGCTGTGAAAGCTACTACATTATAGTCTTTGTTGTCTCTGTAATAAGTATTGAAGTTGTGGAAATCTCTTCCAGCAGCTCCAATGATGATTACATTCTTTTTTGCCATTTCTGTCTCCATTTATTTATATCTGACATTTATTATTGCATTTGCGTTAAATACTATTTCAAGAGTTCACAATATAAGAGTTTAAATTTTAAAAGCAAGGCATTTTTTTATGCTTAAAATTTACGATATTGACTTTAGCGGTTCGTATTGCTACATTACTGTATAAACAATTCAGGGGCTGAATAATGTCAAAAATAATAGCATTGATTACCGCCGGAGGATCAGGCTTTAGAATGAGGACTGATATGAGAAAGCAATACATTGAGATTAAAAATAAGCCTATTTTGGCACACACTATCAATAAATTCCATATCATTGATGAAATTGATGAGATTGCCGTAACAGTTCCTGTTGAAGACATTGATTTCGTGAAAACAAATATTATAGAAAAGTTTAATTTTAAAAAGGTAAAATATTTGATTTCCGGAGGCGAAAAAAGGCAAGATTCGGTTTTTCAGGCACTTAAAAGTATTATTGCGGATGATAATGATATAATTTTGATACATGACGGTGTCAGACCGTTCATCTCGCATGACATAATCTTAAATTGCATTCGTTCGTTAGATACTTCCGATGGTTCGATAGTTGGAATAGAGCCTGTAAATACGATTAAAGCATTTACAACAGGCGGTACAATTTCGGAAACATTAGATAGAAGCGGACTAATTTCAGTTCAGACTCCCCAAACATTTAAATTCGGATTTATTAAAAAATGCCATGAACTTGCTTCACTTGAAAAATTTTACGCGACGGACGACTCTGCGCTTGTCGAGAAATTCGGTAGGGAATTACTCGGGAGAAAGCCGATAATCTCCGTCGTTGAAGGCAGTTCTTTCAATATTAAGATCACAAATCAGAATGATCTTGTTATAGCATCTGCTCTGTTAGAACATTTATCTGTATAGGTTTATCAATTCATCCTGCCATTGACGGTAGGTTTTATACCATTTTGCAATGCTATTGAGGCTGTCAATATAATTGGCGACCGAATCGTTTCCGAACGGTAATATTTGTATATACTGAGCGGAATCAAACATTAAGATCGTATCTGTCTGACTGGAATTAGTTAAATCGATACGAAATAATGTATCTCCATAAATCAAACTGCTTTGATTTATAAATATTTTTCTGAAATAAATACTGTCAGATTTGAACTTTACCGCATAAATATTTGAATCATTACTCAATTTGCACTCGTATTCGGTATATTTATAATTAGTAATTCCGTTGTATTTCAGCAACGCATTCTCAGTATATGACAGGCTGTCAAGATATACTTCGTTCCTAGACAGAGTCGCATTATATATCGCTTTAGTAAATACGATATCCAGTGTATCTGAGTCAAAATACTGATACTGATTATTTTTTTTGAAGTCTATCCTCACATAATCGTCTTCAATATCCGGTGTACATGCAAGGAAGAATACTGCTGTAAGAAATAATTGAATTATTGTTTTTATTTTCATTTTACTCTCCTGAATTAATTTATATCTATTAGCTCTGAGAACATCTCTTTATCCAGCCTGATCTTTTCCGCATTCCCTATAGCAGACTTTGAAGATGTTTTTAGAAAATCGGCAAATGATCCCCATGTATCAGCTATATCTTTCTGCGTAGTTCCAAGTATTTCCGAGATCGTTTTTTCCAAAAATTCCTCTGTAATTCCTGACATAAAATCCTCTCTTGATTT
>JAKLPX010000042.1 GCA_022013635.1 Candidatus Delongbacteria bacterium | reverse complement strand
CTGACATCTTGAAAGAATGGTGGCGGGAACTTCGTTGACTTCTGTGGTCGCAAAGATAAAAACAGCATGTTCAGGCGGTTCTTCAAGTGTTTTCAAAAGAGCGTTGAATGCCTGATTTGTGAGCATGTGGACTTCATCAATTATGTATATTTTTTTGCGGCTTTTGGCTGGAGAAAATTTTATATCATCTCTTAAATCTCTTATTTCGTCAATTCCTCTGTTTGATGCGCCGTCTATTTCTTTGACATCAAGGTTTATTCCCTGATCAATTTCTTTGCAATTTGAGCAAATTCCACACGGTTTTGGAGTGACTCCCGTTTCGCAATTTAAAGACTTTGCGATTATTCTCGAAATAGTAGTTTTTCCGACGCCTCTCGGACCCGTCAAAAGGTATGCGTGGTGAACCTTATTGTTTTTAATGGCATTTATCAGCGTGGTAGTAACATGCTCTTGTCCGATTACATCTTCGAATGTCAGCGGTCTGTATTTCCTTGCTATAACAAGATAGCTCATGTTACACCTGCGGCATTTTTAATAAGGACCGAAAATATATTTAATTAATGGCATTTTTGCAAGTAAGAAAACAAAAAGAAAATCATTAAGAATAACAAAATATAATTTCATCACCTATCTTGACCGTACCGTTCTCAATTACTTCGGCAAACAGAAAATGCTTGGGCAGAGGACATTCGTTTTTCTCTTTTCCACAAGGGCAGAATTTATAACACGACATTCCTTTTTCAGAAATTTTTATGACAGCTGTTTTACCTATATGAAAGATGTCGCCGATCTCAATTTGAGAAATATGAATTCCTTCAATTGTCAGAGTTTCCGAAAAATCGCCGGATTTTACTGAAAAATCCGGATTTCTACTCACTCTCTGACATTCTTTCTGCGCCAGAATTTCCTCAACAGAAGTTATGGATATTTGTCTCGCGCCGGGCTTATTATACGCATCACCATCAAGCCCGATATCTTTAACTAACAGGCCTTCGGCAATTGTCCTTTTCGGCTTCTTCTTTTCATCAGCTATATTTATTGATACTATTCTGCCTTTCATGCTGTCCTAAAATGTTATATATTCAATAGTATCACCGGGAGCGTATTCCTTTCTGTCTATATCGGCAACTAAGAAGCCGTTCGCTTTTGAAAGCGAGAAGACATCGGCAGATCCGTTTGATTTAACCGGAGTGATAGACATTTTACCGGTGATATTTTCAATGATTGCCGGGAAGAAATTTATTCTATCTCCTCTGTGCTTAAAACTACCGGTAATTATTCCTAGTTCGCTATGAGGGAAAACATCTCTTTCACCCGTCATTATTCTGACGGCAGTTTTAACGAACAATTCAAACCCGACAAAATTCGACAACGGGTTTCCGGGAAGTCCAAAAACAAGACAGGAATCTGTTTTACCGAAAAATACAGGTTTACCGGGCTTTATCGCGACCTTGTGGAAGACCTGTTTCACACCAAGGCTTATCAGAACTTTAGGAACGAGATCGAACTCACCCATTGAAACTCCGCCCGAAATAAGCAATATATCGCTTTTCAATCCTTCGGATATCTTTCGTCTCAAGTCGGATTTAACATCGGAAGCTATACCGATATATTTAGCGTTTATTCCTATATCTTCAGTCATTGACCTCAGCATTATTCCGTTTGTGTTATAAATCTGTCCGAATTTCAGTTTTTTACCCGGTTCGATTATCTCGCTGCCGGTATTCAATATAGAGATATACGGTTTCTTCGAGACCATAACTTTGGAGTAACCAGAAGCTGTTAAAAGTGCGATATCGGACGATTTGATCTTCTTTCCTTTTGAAAAAATAAGAGTATTTTGCTTTATATCTTCACCTTTATAGCAGACATTTGAAAACTTCTTCGGGATCTTATTAAAAATAATACTGTTGGTGTTTTTATCTGTATTTTCAATCATTATTACAGTGTCGGTTCCTTCAGGAAGCGGGGCTCCGGTCATTATTGATATACACTCGCCTTCTTTTACCGAATCAAGTGTAGAATTACCGGCAGGAATTATTCCGCGATTTTTATATTCTGTCAAGTTTTCATTCCATTTGAATGCGTAACCGTCAACGGCGGATTTATCAAAAGGAGGCATATCAAGTTTTGATATCAGGTCTTCGGCGCAGACATATCCGACAGCTTTATCTATCGGGATTTGCAAAATAGGCAATAATTCGCAATTATCTATTATCATTTCATAAGCTTTTTCAAGTTCGAACATTTATTCACCTCGTTTTGTTTGTAATTTACGAAATTATTGAGGAATTGTCTAATATGATATCTTACTTTCTTTCACGGTAATGCCTAAACAGCTAATGGCACTATTGTTGCAATTTATACGGACAGGTTAAAAACTAAAGCTAAGGAGTATGACATGAATTACGAAAAGATGACAATAAAGGTTCAGGAGTATCTTAATGATGCGATGAATACGGCAAAGGAAAGGAGATCCGCGGAAATAACTGAGCTACATTTTATAGTTAATGTAATTAAAGATGAGAACATTATTACTACGCTGATCAAAAGAGCGGGAGTAGAGCTGTCAATTGTGTCGTCAAAAGTTGAGACGGAATTGTCGAAGCTTGCGAAAGTTAATTCGGTAGCAACTCAATTATATCTGTCAGGTGCTTTTAACGAGATACTCGAGGCTTCATTTAAAATAGCGAAGGATATGGGAGATGAGTATCTGAGCCTTGAGCATATATTTCTTTCAATAT
>JAKLPX010000041.1 GCA_022013635.1 Candidatus Delongbacteria bacterium | reverse complement strand
TGATGTGATCTTTAGCGGTCGCCCAGATTCTCTCTTCAAGTATTTCGCCGTACTCGTGCGCAATTATATTTCTCATACCAATGATTTTATCCCAGGGAGAATCGGTCTCTGAACTTTTAAATTCGTTTGATAAATGATTTGCGGCTTCTCCTATTACTATAAGTTGCCTTTCAACCGCATATCTGATCATTTTTGTTTCGCAGAATTGATGATAAGAAACTCCTTCAATAAACTCCAGAATCTCTTTACAAGCCTGAGCTATATCCCACAAATATGATTTGTCTTTATCATTGAGAAGCATATATCTTTTTCGCTGTTTTTAAAATTTCTTCCCTTCGGAAGGGATTTTTTAACCCGTCAACTTCAACAAGATCAATTTTTCTGTTGAACAGTTTTTCAAATTTGCTTTTAATTTCTATTAATTCAAAAATGGAATAACCGGAATCCTTTGATAACTTAATTAGAATATCAATGTCGCTTTTATCTGTAAAATCCTGTCTGAGAGCAGATCCGAAAATATAAAGTTCAAGAATTTTGTATGCAGATGCGATTTCTTTAACTTTTGCATCATTTATTTCTATCTTCGGCAGCTTCATTTTCTCTCTCTTTATTAGATTTGAAATATAAAATATATTCAGTTTAATTCCTAAACATTTTTTTCTTAATGTCAAACAATAAAATTCTTTCAACTTCTACTTTGCTTTTACACTTTTATTTTCTTAATTTCAGATATTAAAATATTCAGGAGCGAAAATAGTGTCTATATTTCAGAAATCGGTCATTAATCTAAGAGATAAAAAAGCCCGAGAACAATTTACGGGCTTTAGCTTTTATATTTTGATTAGACGATTTTACTCTGAAATCACATTACCAATTTTAATCTCTTTCTTTGTAACACCCTTATCTTCAGCTACAGCAACTACATAATAGAACAACTTGTTTCCGCCTAAAGTCTGCGTCCATGTTGTCCCGTCGAATGTCCCAAATTCGCTTACATCCTCAAATGTTCCGTAAGGGTCTTCGCACGCATAAATTTTATAGGAATCAGCGTACACAACAGCGCTCCACGAGACTGTTACATTACCTGTCAGCTTAGAAATGGCAACATTGGAAGGTATGGCTAATGTGCCGATAATAAAGGATTTTTCAGCAGCGAAAGCCGATCCTGCGAAAGCGTTATCTATAGCCTGAACGCTCCAGTAATATTTTCCGCCCGGTAAATTATTTATCGTCCACGAATTTATCTGATTTGCATTACCCGTTTTTACTATCTTTCTGTAGCCTGTTGAATCGTTACTCATCGGGCTTTTTACATAAAGGCTGTCTGATCTGATATAGAGATTATAAGACAATCCGTTCTGCGGTGTTTCGACATCTGTGGCTTTATCCCACGAAAAGGTAACTGTAGAATCATTTACCGCCGTGATGAGATTTGAAGGCGAGGACGGTGCAGTATTCGGTGTGGAACAAGTGTTTCTGTATATTTGAGAAATATTCCCGGATTCTTCTTCTGCACCGGCAATTAAAAAATCAAGATCACCGTCGTTATCATAATCGCCCCATTCTGCAGAACATTGAAAAAATTCTGCAAAAACTGCTGAGACATCAGTAAATATTCCTGAGTCATTTCGATAAATCTTTGAAACTAATTCAAAAGAGTTATAACAACCTGATAATAGAATGTCAAGATCACCGTCATTATCGTAATCACCCCACTTGGCTGATCCGTCCGCTATTCCATACAAACCTGCATCGATATCAGTAAATTCTCCCGAATCGTTTCTGTAGATTTTCGAAATTGCTTCAAAGTATGTTGTTCCAGCCAACAGTATATCGAGATCGCCGTCATTATCAAAGTCCCCCCATGCCGCAGAGCTGTAAAAAACTCCGATTAATCCTGCGTTAATATTTGTAAAAATACCGGCATCGTTTCTGTAAATCAATGAAGCAAACGATTCAGGACCGTCTGAAACACCGGATAACAGAATATCTAAATCACCGTCATTATCATAATCTCCCCATGAACCAGAACATTGGGAAAAGCCTTGAAGACCGGCATTTATATCTGTAAATATTCCTGCATCATTACGGTAGATACTTGAAATTAGTCCTTTAGCTCCGTAATCTCCAGTCAGTAAAATATCAAGATCACCGTCGTTATCGTAGTCTCCCCACTCTGTTGAGCCGTTACATACTCCTAATAATCCTGCATTAATATCAGTAAAAATACCATTGTCATTTCGATAAATTTTTGTAAAATTATCTGAACCGTTGTAGCCTGCAAGTAAAATATCAAGGTCACCGTCGTTGTCATAATCACCCCATGCGGCAGAACCGTCGCCAGCATTTTCCAATCCTGAATTTATTTCAGTGAATACTCCCGCATCGTTTCGAAGCAATGTAGATGTATATCCGATACTGTTAATACCTGTCAATAATACATCAAGATCGCCGTCATTGTCGTAATCTCCCCATGATATTGAAGAGGCACCGATACCGGTTAAAACTGCATTTATGTCAACAAACGGGCTGACTTTAATTAAAGTTTGTTTTTCTGAAAATTCCGATCCTGCAAAAGTGTGATCAATTGCCTGAACGCTCCAGTAATATGTTCCATCTGGAAGATCTTTTATCGTCCACGAATTTACCTGATTCGCATTTCCTATTTTCACAACTTTCCTGTAGCCTGTTGAATCATTACTCATCGGGCTTTTTACATAAAGACTGTCAGTTCCAATATAAAGGTTGTACGACAGTCCGTTCTGCGGCGTTTCAGCGTCTGTGGCTTTATTCCATGTAAAAGTAACATCGTTTCCAATTATTGTTGCAGATAAATTTTCCGGCGGTTCAGGAACTGTATTTGGTGTTCCAATTTCGTTCCTGTATATTTTTGTATAATAACTAGAGTAATCTGATCCTGATAATAAAATATCGAGATCCCCGTCATTATCGTAGTCACCCCAGAAAGATGTTTCTCCTCCGATCAGACCGAAATCTATTTCAGAAAATATTCCGTTTTCGTTTTTATAAATCTTGATATTAATATAATCACCGCCTGTAATCATAACATCAAGATCGCCGTCATTGTCATAATCC
>JAKLPX010000040.1 GCA_022013635.1 Candidatus Delongbacteria bacterium | reverse complement strand
GACTGGTTCGGGATTCCTTTTACTGAAATCGGATTTGATATTCCATGGTTCAAAACACCGCTTTTCAAAGCTATAAAACAGGGTGATGTTGTAGTATTCAAACATTTTGACGAACAGATGAATCAGTGGCTGTATTATGTCAAAAGATGCGTTGCGCTGCCCGGTCAAACTGTGGAAGTTATTGATAAAGAATTATTTGTTGACGGAATGCTGTTCTCGGACTTTTACGATACAGTCGAAATTGATACCGGTTTTATTGAAGGAAAGGCGAAAGCGAGATTTACGGACATGAACATTTATCCGAGAAGAGCGATACAAAACGGAATTTTTCAAAACCGTGGCAACCGCGATAATTTCGGTCCGTTGACAGTGCCCGAAGGTTCTTATTTTATGATGGGGGACAACAGGGATAACAGCTACGACAGCAGATACTGGGGATTTGTGACTGAGGATTTTATAGTCGGAAAACCGATAATGGTTTATTTTTCTTTTGATTCTGAATATCCGATTACAAGATTCTGGAAAGCGATCAGATGGGAACGCATCGGCTACTTCATACAATAAGACAATAAATGTTCCGAAAATAATATCAGAAAATTCTTGCGAATCTTTGACTCTTGAATTATATTTGGTTTCGCGTGTAAAGACGGTTGACTCTTAGGCACTGCTCAAGGTTAATTATGATATTTACGCGGCTCTTTTTTAAATGTAACAAAAAAGAGAAATGGGAGCGACGATAATTTAATTTAAATAGATTGATTGGGAGAAAGAATGAAAACAATAAGCGCCAAGCACACCGATATTGACAGAAAATGGCATATCGTTGATGCAGAAGGAAAAACACTCGGACGGATTGCGACCGAAATAGCTTACAAACTGATGGGTAAGCACAAGCCGCTTTATACGCCGCACATTGATTTAGGGGATTTCGTGATTGTAATTAACGCCGAAAAAGTAGTTTTAACAGGAAACAAAGAAACTTCTAAATTCTATTTCAGCTATTCGGGTTATCCGGGCGGAGATAAATTTGTGAGCGTAGAGAAAACCAGAGAAAAGCATCCCGACAGGATAATTTCAAACGCCGTCAGCGGTATGCTTCCGAAAAATAAAATGCGCGACAGAAGATTGACCAGACTTAAAATATACGCCGGAGCCGAGCATCCTCACGAAGCACAGAAACCCGAAACATTAAATTTTAAATAAATATAAGGACATAACATAAATGAAAGTCAATGCTCAAGGATTTTATACTGCAGTCGGAAGAAGAAAGACTGCCACTGCAAGAGTGAGAATTAAGGCCGGATCAGGTAAAATTACCGTTAATAATTCCGAAAGTCTTCAATATTTTAAAAAGAAAATACTTCAAATGGATCTTGAACAACCTCTCGAATTAACAGGCAATACCGGAAAATTCGATATATTCGTTAATGTAAGGGGCGGCGGATTGTCCGGACAAGCCGGAGCCACGAGGCTCGGAATTTCGAGAGCCTTAATTATATTTGACGAAAATTTCAAAAGAACATTAAGGGCAACCGGAATGCTTACGAGAGATTCAAGACAAAAAGAAAGAAAAAAATACGGACTTGCCAAAGCAAGAAAAAGATTCCAGTTCTCTAAGAGGTAGAATCTTGAATATTTCAAAGCGCTTTGCGATCTTTTGTTGGGGTGCGGTGTATGACGAAAATGTAAATCGCCGTTACAATGAAAGAGATGACCAAAGTGCGGATAATCCGGACAAAAAGTTCGGATGCGCATAAAGCGTATTAACCCCAAAAAGGAGAGAAAATGCCAAGAGTTACAGTGCAACAACTACTACTAGCCGGATCACACTTCGGACATTTGTCTAAAAGATGGAATCCGAAAATGAGACCTTTTATCTTCACAAAGAAAAAAGGGATTCACCTGATTGATCTGAACAAAACAGTTGACAAAATTGACGAAGCTTGCGATGCAGTAATGAAAATCATAGCCAAAAGAGGAAAAATACTTTTCGTGGGCACCAAACCTCAGGCTAAAGACCTTCTGAAAGAAGAGGCTGTCAGATGTCAGATGAATTATGTTACGGAAAGATGGCTGGGCGGTTTTTTAACAAATTTCCAGACGATAAGAAATTCGATTAGAACCCTTGAAGAGCTTGAAAGGAAAGCCACAGACGGAACTTACCAGAAAATCAATAAAAAAGAAAAGATAATGATCGAAAAGGAAAAGAGCAAATTATGTAAAGTTCTGGACGGCGTAAGAACAATGAAAGTAGTTCCCAATGCAATTTTCGTCGTAGATACCATAAAAGAAACAATTGCGATAAAAGAAGCTAAAAAACTCAATATACCTGTGTTTGCAATCTGCGATACAAATTCAGACACGGACGAAATAGATTATATTATTCCGGCTAACGATGATGCTTTCAAGTCAATCGGTTTGGTTACCAAGGTTTTTTGCGACGCAATTCTCGAAGCCAGCCAGATGGCAAACATAAAGAGTTCCGACGAAGGAAAGACGCATCAGGACGACAGTCAGTATGCCGATAAAAAAAGAGTACCGAAAAGACCTTTAAGGAAACCGGTAACGAAAGACGAAGAAAAAACCGAGTCTTCAGAGAACTAAACGACAACATTTCGGAGATAGATTATGGCAGAAATAACAGCAAAAATGGTAGGAGATCTAAGAAAATCAACCGGATCGCCGATGATGGACTGTAAAAAAGCTTTGACGGAATCCAACGGAGATTTTGATGAAGCGGTAAAGATTCTGAGAGAAAAGGGAATGGCTAAAGCCGCAAAAAGGCTCAGCAACGAAACGAACGAAGGCAGAATCTTTTGTAAAATATCCGATGATAATAAAACAGCTTCCATGTTAAAGCTGACATGCGAAACTGAGCCGGTCAGAGGAACTTGTGAGTTCATTCAGTTCGGAGAAAAAATGTCCGATGTCGCTTTTTCAGGAAATTTTGCCAGATTTGAACAGGACGAAGTTGTAAACGATTTAACCGAAATAAGGGCGAAATTGGGCGAAAATATTTCTATTGTCGAATATGAAAGAGTGGAAGGCGACCTTGTTGCCTATTATATACACTCTAACCTGAAAGTGGGAGTTTTATTAAATATTTCTTTGAATGATAAATCAAAATCAAATGATCCTGCAATACAGGAACTTGCTAAAAATCTTACTCTTCAGATTGCATCCTTGGCGCCGAAATCAATTTCATCGGACGATCTTGATCCTGAATTCGTAAAAAATGAGCTTGAGATAATCAAACATCAGCTTAAAGAAGACCCGAAG
>JAKLPX010000039.1 GCA_022013635.1 Candidatus Delongbacteria bacterium | reverse complement strand
AGTTTAGTATGTTGTTCAAGTGGCATGGCAACATTTTCCCATACCTCCATTGAATTAATCAACGCGCCTCCCTGAAAGAGCATACCGATCTCTTTCAAAATTTCTTCGAATTCTTCCAATTCCATCGCTAAAATATTTTTCCCGAAAATATTTATTTCGCCTTTTATGGGTTTTAGCAAACCGATTATATGTTTCAAAAGTGTAGTCTTCCCGCCGCCGCTGCTTCCCAAAATTACGAAAATTTCGCCTCTTTTAATACTCAAAGAAATATCCTCTAATATAATACTGTCATCGTATTTCGCTGTCAGGTTTTTAATTTCAATTATATTTTCATCAATCATGATCTAAAACTCGAAATAGAAAATTAAACTAAGAATGGCATCAGTCATAATCACGGCAAAGATTGAAGCCACAACGGATGCGGTAGTAGCTTTACCTACCCCTTCTGCTCCGCCTTTAACATTGAAACCGAAATGCGCGCCGATCAATACAATTATCCAGCTGAATAATATGCTTTTTAGAACGCTTTGACGCCAGAACGGCAGCGTCATAACTTCTACGGCTCTGTTAAAAAAAATATCAGGGCTCAAGTCCAGATAAAGAATGGCTATAATGAATCCGCCGAATATTCCTACAAGATTAGAAAGTATTGTTAAAACGGGAAGACTTACACTCATTGCAAGCATTTTCGGCGCGACGACATATTTTAAGGGATTCAAAGCCATAACCTGCAAAGCATCAAGCTCTTCAGTAATTTTCATAGTAGAAATCTCAGCAGCAATTGCAGAACCGGATCGGCCGGCTACTATAACGGCAGTTATCATGGGTCCCATTTCGGTTATCATAGCTATGACGATAAGATCCACGAGATAAATATTCGCCCCGAATTGCCTCAATTGCGCAGCAGATTGCAAAGATAGTATCAAACCGATCAGGAATGAAAGTAAAGAAACTATCGGTACGGCATTGTTTCCCATAAGATGAATTTGTTCGAAAACGGAACCTTTTTTTCTTCCATCCCAGTTGAAAAGCGATCTGAAGGAATAGTAAAAAACATCCGCGGAGAGAATAATAAAAGATTTAAATTGCGAAAAGAAATTCAAAACAGTAATTACTATTGAATCGAATCTGGGAAGGTCGTGAGGATTTTTTTCATCGAAAGCGATATGTTTTTTAAACTCCAAGAGCTCCTTTTTTATTTCGCTTGAAAAAATAATTTCAATTTTTTCATCTTTTTCAAGATACATAAATGTAGCGATTGCAAGAGTATCGAAATGTAGTGTTCTGCTGAAATCAAGTCTGATTTTATCTTTTTTGGAATTTTTAAATTCATTGATTTTTTCAAAAAGCACAGAAATATGAGGATTATAGAAATCTTCTTCAAAAACTATTGTATTTTCATTTTGAATTATCATAACAGAGTAATGCCTACCGGTTTATATAATAAGAGAATTCCAAGGCAAGCTGGTGATCATATACTATATAGTTTGAAACGGAATTTTTCTCATAATCATATGTAATGTTAAAATTATAATCAATGGATAAATACTTAAATATTTTGAAAACGAGATCATTTTCCCATTCAAGGTTATAGTCTCTGTTTTCGTTAAGATTGTAAATGAAATCAAGAGTAGAAAAATAAGATAAATTATTCGTAAATCTGAAATTGGCGCCTGCGGTGAAGATAAGACCTGTGATGTTCTTATTTTCCAGTTCGGTGAATTCATACTTGACAGATGCTGAGTCTCCGTTAAAATGATAAAAAAAATCAGAATCTGTCAGTGAATAGACATTATTATTGACAGTCTGAATAAAACCCAGCCCGGTTCTGAGATATAAATTTGATGAAGCTGATCTAAGTATAGTAAAATTCAACCCTATCTCTTCCTGCAATTCCAAAGGTGAGAATGGTTCAGAAAGTTTAAAGTTTTCTACATTGTTCAAAACCAAACTATCGCCATTATTTTCTATCTTTAGGACATTATTGTTTATGTCGTAGTAATTATTGTCGAATATTTTAGTTTCAACATCAACTTCCGAATAAATACCGAACACATTTGTAAAATAATAAATAGCAGTATTTGTAAATTTAAGTTCATCCAGTCCGATATTAAGATAATCGTAATCATCATTTTTAACCCATTCTTCTTTAAGCGTCTGCCTGAAGTTGAGATAATAAGGATTAGCATCGTAAGTAAGTTTATTATCGATCTTCCCGGTAAAAGTTATTTTTGTGCTGGGATTGTCTTCGCTGATTTTATTGTCGCTGAACAAAGATAAAGAGCCTTTTAAATTAAGATAATTATGCCAGGCCTGTTTAGCGTCATCCATTTTTTCCAGAAGTCCGAGTTCTCCCGAACCTATGAACTGCTGAAGGTCATTGATCACGATGGTCATCTCAGTCAATTCACCCTGTTTAAGCTCAAATGTAGTGAAATTTGTGAGAGTATTGAAAGGTTCTCCCTGCTTTACGATCTTATATTTTCCGGGAGGAAGTATCCAAGTGAAACTTCTGTCGTCATAATCGCTGTCATCCTTACTGTATTTAAATCCGGCAGAAATACCGGTGGCGAGGTGCAATATCTCATAAGCATAGCGGATATATTCCATATTCTCATTTATTATATTCACTAAAAGTCCTGACCATTCGGGCTCAATTATTGTGGTTTGCTGTTCATATACAACGAACTGCTTCTGAAATAAGTCGGTTGGTTCAAGGGAAGAACCGAATAGCAATGTATATTTACCGGGCTTTAGAAATACACTTTTACCGGGTCTATATCCGTCAATAACCGTTCCGTCGGTACTATTATAAATCTTTAATAACGGCTCCCATTCCGTATCAGTCATCACGGGAATGAAAAGCCTTCCGTAACCGAGCTGGTCATCCGCGGATTCGCTGATAAGCTGATCTTCCGGCGGCTGACTTAACCATGATGAAAAATCCTTCGACCATAAACCGCAGGTAAAAATTAAAAAAAGTACTATAGCTGAAAGTGGTTTCATAATTATCTCTATTTTTTAAGACCTTTAAAATAATCGACAATCTTTATCAAAAAATCTTGTGTACCTGATTTAAGTATCTCGCCGGCTGTTTTTACAAAAAAAGTTACATCGTAATTTTTTATATCCTTTTTTACATCAATTTTGTGTGAGACAAGGATGTTCCTTTCTTTATCTCTGAGTTCTAAAACAATGTTTACATGAGCCATAACCGTGTTTTCGCCGTTGTATATCTCAATGTTATT
>JAKLPX010000038.1 GCA_022013635.1 Candidatus Delongbacteria bacterium | reverse complement strand
TATAGATTTGACCTCCAACCGGAAAAACAAAAGAAAGAAAAAGGGGAACTTTATGGTTTGGTTCCCCGATTTCAGTTTTAGCGGATGAGAATAAAGAAAGAATTATCAGAATTATTCTCAAATTGCTCATCAGAACAGTCACCTTTACTGTAAAGTTTCTCCCATCGTAAATATTGGAAGGTAAATAGCTACAACGATACTTCCGATTACTACACCCATTATGACGATCAATAAAGGCTCCATCAGAGACGAGAAACCTTTGACCTTTACTGCAACTTCTGCATCGTAATATTCTGCAATCTTCTGCATCAGCTCGTCAATTTTACCTGTTTCCTCTCCGGTTTCCAAAAGCTGAATAAAAACATCGTCGAAGCGATTTGTTTTCTTAAAGGATACTGACAGCTCAACTCCGTTACTGACATCAGTCGCCGCTTTCTTTAGAGCCGCCTCATACACGCTGTTATTTGCCACCTTACTCGCAATTTCAATTGATTCGAGCATTGAAGTACCAGAGCTTAAAAGCAAGGCTAATACGCTTGATACTCTTGAGACTATTATCTGGCGGACAAGCTCTCCGAAAATCGGAACGCTTATTGTAAATTTATCCCAAAAATTTCTAACGGCTTTTAATTTAAAGGCATATGCTATTCCGTAGCGTATTCCCAATATTCCGACTATGACTAAAACAAAATTATTTTGAATGAGTTCAGACGCGTCAACAAGAAGCTGGGTAGGTCCGGGTAATTCTCCGCCCAAAGAAGAGAAAAGTCCTTGGAAAACGGGTATAATCTTCCAAAGAATCACAAACACAATTATTCCCGTAAAAATCATAACAAATTTCGGATACATCATCGCGGATTTAATAGTTTGTTGCATTTGCGCGGATTTCTCTTTATAATTTGCTAATGACCCCAAAGCCTTATCAAGGTTTCCTGATGTCTCTCCGGCTTTTACTATATTAACATACATCTGGTCGAAAATCTTCGGGTGCTTTGCGAGGGAGTTGGAGAAATCAGAACCTGCGTTGATGTCTTCATATAATTGATTAAGAACTGATTTTACTACGACATTTTTCTGAGAATCGGCAATATTCTTGATACTCTTAGTTAATGTAACTCCTGCGTTAAGAAATGTAACCATCTGTCTTGTAAAGAAAACAATATCAGTTAATTTTACTTTTGTTGTCAGCATCGTTATTTTATCGTTAAAGGACTGAAAACCTCCACCTGATTTCTGCATGCTGACCTCGGTAATGCTCATTGGGATCATGTTTTGCATCTGCAGTTTATTAACTACATCCGTCTGCCCGCCTGCCATAATTTCGCCGGTAACTGTTTTCCCTGAAACATCTTTCGCTACATACCTGAATTTCGGCATAATGCTTCTCCTTTAATTTAAATTTTTATAATGAATACCTTAATGATTCCTGCAAATCAATTCTTCCCTCCTTAAAATGTCTGATTGCGTCTTCTTTCAATGTCCAGTAAGTTCCTTCCGATTTGGCTATATCGCCGATTTCCATTGCAGTTGCGCCTCTCATGACCGCCGCACGGATTTTTTTAGTCATCTCCATCATTTCTACAATTGCCACACGCCCTGACTGTCCTGTTCCTTTGCAGTTCGGGCAACCTTCGCCTTTAAAGAAAGTACATCCTTCTATTTCATCTTCTGTCAATCCCAAGCCTATGAGTTGCTTTTTATCATACTCAAATTCTTTCTTGCAAATCTTGCATATTGACCTGGCAAGTCTTTGGGCAAGGATAAGATGCACAACGGTTCCGATCAAATAATCTTTGATCCCCATCTCAATAAAACGGGTAACCGTTGAAGGCGCGTCGTTAGTGTGCAGAGTACTGAATACAAGGTGACCTGTAAGCGCCGCCTCGCAGCCGATGTGTGCGGTTTCATAATCCCTCATCTCTCCGATCAGCACAACATCAGGGTCCTGACGGAGTATCTGTCTCAGAGCTGTCGCAAAAGTCAATTCCTGCTGTATATTGATCTGAACCTGATTGATGCCTTCGTTCTGGATCTCTACCGGATCCTCGACGGAAATAATATTTGTTTTAACATTTTTTATATAGTTTAAAGCAGAGGCGAGTGTATTTGTTTTACCGGATCCCGTAGGACCGGTCACAAGAACCATTCCGTCCTTTCTCTGTATATTTTTTTTGAATTTTTCTATGTAAATCGGATTTTGGTTAAAAATATCTTCTATCGGAAACAATGACTCTGTTTTCAAGAGACGAAGAACGATTTTTTCGCCGTGAATTGTAGGAAGAGTTCCGACCCTGAAGTCTATTTCCCTGCCTCTGAGTCTAAGACGGATCTTGCCGTCCTGAGGACGAAGTTTAACATCAAGCTTCATGGTTTTTGTTAATACTTTAATCCTGGCGCTCAAAGACGAATGAAGTTTCTTTGGAAGCCTTTCGTAGCCGGTCGGTATATATAGGTCGCCGTCCTTTCTGAATCTTATCTGAAGATACTTTTCTTGGGGTTCTATATGGATATCCGAACTTCCGTCAAGATCTGCTTTTGCCAATATACTGTTTACAAGACTGATAATAGGCGCCGAGTCGGGATTGTCTTCGTCTTTAATATCTTTTATATTCACTTCTTCAACTTTAAAATCGTCATCGCCGAAAATCTCGCTCAGCGCGGAACTGGCGCTTGTTGTTGACTCTAGCTTTCTATAAAAAACATCTATCGCTTTTTCTATTTTCTCTCTCGTTGAATATATCGGAATGATTGACATTTGAGCAATCATTTTTAAATTATCGGTCACAGCGAGATCATCGGGATTTACCATAGCGACTTTCAAACCGTTTTCGTCTATTTCCAAAGGAATCAGAAAATGCCGTTTAGCAAAATCTGACGGAATCTTCATTAGGACTTCCTCCGCAATTTGAGACAATGCCTTATCGTCGGCTATCGGATAACCTTTTTGTTCGGATAGAGCGCCGATTAATTCATCGCTTGTCATTAATCCCATATCAACAAGAGTATCGCCGAGCATCTTGCCCGTTTCTTTTTGTTTTTGGAGACCTTCCAGCAAGTCTTCTTCTGATATGTAACCGTTGTCAATGAGAAATTGTCCGAAATAGTTTCTTGAACTGCCGAACTCTTTTCTAACCATATCAGACGCAGCGCCTTCAGCATGTTCCACACCGATTTTTGACAGATGGTTTTTTATTTTATCAATTAATTCTTCGTTTTCTACCGGTTTAGAAAGAAAATCGTTTATATGGCTCTCAGAAAACGCTTTAATAGCCACATCCATATTTCCGAAGCCTGTTAATATCATGGATATAAC
>JAKLPX010000413.1 GCA_022013635.1 Candidatus Delongbacteria bacterium | reverse complement strand
TCGGGAATCGTCATCATATCTACGCGAGGCACCATTATTTCTTTAGCTGATTTTTCGCTGAATTCGAATATTGAATTTATCATGTTCTTTTCATCTTCCTCCAAAACTCCGTCTTCGCCGCCTACTTCCATCAGATTTTCAATATCTTTTCTTGAATATTCCGAAATACCGTCAATGTTTTTTAATTTTCCTACAAACGAATTTACGATCCTTTCAATAATGTATGATAACGGATAAAGGATATAGTAAAAAAACACTAGCGGACGAGAAAACTTTTTTACGAATTGGATTTTATTTCTGATCGAATACGATTTAGGGATTATTTCTCCCAACAGTAAAATTATCATTCCGATAATAAGAACCTCGAAAAACATGCCTAAGATTTCAAAATTTGTGTCGAGAAATAAATATCTGGCCAGCAAAGCGGCAATGGTGGCTATGCTGACATTTGCTAGGTTATTTCCCAAAAGCAATGTTACCAAAAGAAATTCGAATCTATTGGTTATAAGGTTTGCGATTTTTTCAAAATTCCTTTCTTTTGAATTTTTGATTTCGTTCACATCGTTGGCTGTTAAACTTACGATTGCGGTTTCTGCGGCCGAAAAAAGCATACTGAAACAGAGTAGTATCCCAAAACCGATTATTTTAAAAATAATCTGATAACTACCGGGAGGTACCTCCGACAGCGAATTATCCATTGATTGCTCCAAAATTATTAGACAGGCATAAATTATATTGATTCCAAAGTCTTAAGATTTCTTCTTCCCGCGATTTCATGATTTTTATTTTTTTAGCGTCTTTATCATCAAAGCCGGTTAAATGCAAAAATCCGTGAAAAAGCAGTCTGTTCAATTCTTCATTTAGTAGTACATTATAATTTTTTGACTGCCTTTTTGCCTGATCTACGCAGATAATCATTTCTGCGTCTATGTCATCAGCCGTACTCTGATTATCAGAATAATCGAATGTAATTATATCTGTACTTCCCTTGTGAGACAGGTATTTCCTGTTCAATAATTCCATTTCTTCATCGCCGATAAAAGAAATGCTTAATGTTTTGACATTAGTTTTAGTCAGCTTCAGAAAGAAATCCACAGTTCTAAATATGTTTCTAAAGACTATTTTCGATCGGGTATAATTTTCAACAATAATATTATTTTTCTTCATCAGAATTCTCTTTGTTTTCAATAGTTTCCACAGTTGCTTTATCGGAAATTTTTTCGGGGTATTTGATTCTTTGGTGATACATTCCGGTAATAACCGGTAGCATAGCCTCTCTGATCTTGGATAAATCATTAAGTTTTATATCGCATTCGTCAAGCTCTCCTGTTTGCAGCCTGTCGAGTATGATTTCATTTATAATCTGTCTAAACCTGTCAATATTCGAATTCGATTCGGTTCTACATTTAGCTTCGACAATATCTGAAATCATCACGATTGCAGTTTCTTTTGAATTAGGCTTAGGACCGGGATATCTGAATGCGGATTCGCTGATTTTTTCATCTGTTCCCTTAGCAAGAGTCACGGCTTTGTTATAAAAATATTCCATTCTCGAAGCCCCGTGATGCATTCTTATAAAATCAATTATAATCTCAGGCAGATTGTTTTCATAGGCAAGTTTAACTCCTTCCTTTACATGAGTGGAAAGTATAAATGCGCTCATATTCGGAGCCATTTTATCGTGCTTATTAGCCATATTCTGCTGATTTTCAATAAAATAAGCAGATTTAAAGGTCTTGCCGATGTCGTGATAATATGCTCCGACCCTGGCGAGAAGAGAATTCGCTCCTATAGCTTCCGCGGCTGCTTCTGCCAAGTTGCCAACGGTAATGCTGTGGTGATATGTCCCTGATGCTTCAACCTGAAGTTTCTTTAATAACGGGTTGGACATATCCGACAATTGAAGCAGAGTAACATCGGTTGGAGTTTTAAAAAGCCTTTCTATTATGGTAAGGATGGTCAGGGCAAGAAGGGGTGAAACCGCAGAATTAATTGCGCTGTGGGTTATTACCGAAAATAGTTCGTCGGTCGGCGAATTAAAAATTAAATAAAATCCGGCTCCGGGCAATAATAAACCCAAGAACGAGTAGAGCAGGTTTTTGTAAATGAATTGAAAAATATCTCTGATTTTATGAACGGCGTACATCGTAAATAATCCGGAGAACATGGGAACAAAGATGAAAGTGAAATTATTACCGATCAGCAAAGACGAAATTACAGAAGTAACTACAGTCGTAACAAAAGATACTCTCATGTCAAAAAACACCGCAACAAGGACGGATGTAACGGACATTGTTATCAGATAAGGAGAGAAATCCTCGATATAATTCAACGATAAATAAACGATTGTGAGCTGAAGAATAATAATCAGGAATAATTTCGAGACAGCTTTTATATCGTAAAGGTATTTTTTCCTATTGAAAACAAGCATCATTATCAAAATGAAATAAAATAATGAAGATATAATAATCTGTCCTATAAGCGTTTTGAAATTGATTTTTTTGAAAAAGGAGTTATTTTCAACAGTCTCTTGTTCCTTCAGCTTCATATCAAGTGATCGTAATATCTTAAGAGAATATTTTGTAACGATCATGTTTTTTGATAAAATCGTTTCGCCTTTTTTTACTAATCCTTCCGCCAAAGGAACTTCGTTCTGTATATTTTCGATACGCAAATCTGTCATTTGCGGGCTGAAAATAATTGAAGGTTTTGAAAAATTATCAATAATCTTTCCCCAATATTTTAAAGAAT
>JAKLPX010000037.1 GCA_022013635.1 Candidatus Delongbacteria bacterium | reverse complement strand
TTTAAAAGAAAAAGGATATATAGTAATTTTAGACAGATTTTTGGATTCCACAACGGCATATCAGGGATATGGAAGGGGAATTGATCTTGATATAATAAAAAAATTGAATTATTTTGCGACTTTATCAGGGAAATATATTCCCGATATTACATTTTTCATTGATCTTGCAGTTGAAAAATCTTTAGGCAGGATTCTATCGCGCGGGGAAGAAATTAACAGAATGGAATCCTCAAAAATGGAATTTTTCGAAAAAGTAAGAAACGGTTTTTTAGAGATCAGCCAGCAGGAACACGAAAGAGTTTTTCGCATAGACGGGTCGGAAACAGTGGAAAATGTTTTCAGGCAAATTGAGACGATACTTAAATCGAGAAATTTTTTATGAAAAGAATATTTGTAATAGTAACTTTATTATTAACAATGATATCATCTGCACAGGAAAAATCTTCCGATTATTATCAGGAGCTGTCAGACAATATAAGGCTGTATTTTGATATTATGCTCTCTCTGAATGAGAATTATGTAGACACTGCCAATATTGAGGAACTTATGTCGGAAGGCATAAGAGCTATGCTTTCCGCCACCGATCCTTATACCGTTTTACTGAAAGATTCCGAACTCGACCATTACAATGAGTTGTCAACAGGGATTTACGGGGGAATAGGGATTTATCTCGGAACGAGCGGTACGGATAAAAGATTAACAGTAATATCTCCTATGGACGATACTCCGGCTTCGAAAGTCGGTTTGAAGGCAGGTGATCGGATAATTTTCATAAATGATAAAGATACGAAAGGATTAACCGTAAAAGATGCTTCCGATTATCTTAGAGGCGAATCAGGCAGTAAAGTGACATTAAAGATAAAAAGAATCGGCGAAGAAAAGATATTGAAATTCACATTGACCAGAGCGAACATAAATATTCAGAATATTCCATACTCCGAAGTGATGGATAACGGTATAGGATATATGAAATTAACGCAGTTTACGGCTACCATATATCATGATTTTGCAAATGAATTTGAGAAACTTATTTCTAACGGCGCGAAATCACTTATAATTGATCTTAGATATAATCCGGGAGGATTATTGGAATCTGCGGTTAAGCTGTGCAATGCTTTTTTGCAGAAAAACAAGATCGTAGTATTCACAAAGGGAAGAGGAAGCAGTATAGATAATGAATATTTTACATATATGACACCTTTGGACACTCAGATCCCGATTGTTGTTTTAATTAATGGGTCAAGCGCCTCTGCGTCAGAGATTTTTGCGGGTTCTCTGCAGGATTACGACAGAGCAATTATACTCGGAGAGGGTTCGTTCGGCAAAGGTCTTGTGCAGCAGCTTTTCGATGTCGGCAATATCAAAAAAAGAAACCTGAAGATGACAGTAAGAAAATACTATACCGCAAGCGGAAGGCTTATCCAGAAAGACGATATCTTCGGTGATAAAAAAAATAATTCTTCAGACACTGTATTTTTTAAAACTTTGGTTACTGGTCGAAAAGTTCCTTCCGGCTTGGGGATTTTACCTGATGTTTATATAGAAAACCGAAAACTCTCAAACTATATTTCTTCTTTAAAAATGAATAATTATTTCAGCGACTTTTTGTATGAATTCTATAAAAAATATCCGGGCTACAAATATGAGGATAAAATAGACAACCGGATTTTACAAGAATTTAAGATTTATTTGAAAGAACTAAAATTCGAGTATAAAAGTCATGGTGAAACGATAACGGATTCATTGCTCGTTTATTCAAAAGAAAACGACTGTCATGCCGAGGTAATTGATTGTATTCAAAAGACTTTAGAAGCATTTCAAAAATCTAAAAAGGATGAATTTGCAAATAACATTGAAGAGATTAAAATGAATTTATCAATAGAATTCAGTGTCTATAAAAACGGCAATAAAGAGAAATACAGAATTATGAATCAGAACGACAATCAGATCAAAAAAGCTATTGAAATTTTAAAAAACGCAAAAGAATATAAAAGTATATTGGGGTTTTAAAACATGGAAGAAAGCGTAAGGAAATTGTTGCTGATACTGGCAAGAGAAAGTATAAATTCACGACTTAACAATATTGATGTCCGAGAAACGATAAAAAAAGAATCAATGCCTGAAGAAGCTTTGAAAGAAGGCGCATGTTTTGTTACACTGACAAAAAATAATGATTTGAGGGGTTGCATCGGCTCACTAGAGGCATACAGATCTCTTTATGACGATATTGTTTCCAACTCAATTAATTCCGCCTTCAAAGACACGAGATTTACTATGATAAACAAAGCAGAAATGAAAGATATAAAAATAGAAATATCAATCTTGTCCGAAAGGTCTGAAGTCCAGTATGAAAATTTTTCCGATCTCAAAAAGAAAATCATACCGGATGTTCACGGGGTATATTTATCGTTTTCATATCATTCCGCAACATTTTTACCTCAGGTATGGGAGCAGTTGAATACGCATGAACAATTTTTCACGCATCTGTGCCGTAAAGCCGGTCT
>JAKLPX010000412.1 GCA_022013635.1 Candidatus Delongbacteria bacterium | reverse complement strand
CAACGAACTGGATCTTTAAATCGTTCGGGTCGAGGACATACAGGATTTCATGATATCCTCCGGTTTATTAATTCTTCTGAGTTTGGATAAGAATGGAAACGGCAATTTTAAGCAGCATTACTGCCAGAATACTGTTAAATATATAATAGAACCGTTTATTCTCAAAATGCTTCCTTAATGTTGTTCCTATTAATGCCCACATTGATATACTGGCAAAGGCGATCGAAGTCAGAAATAATGACGAAAATATTACAGAAATAAACGAATCCCGGATCAATTCTGAGAATGAAGAATAAATTGTCGTACCGTATAAGATCAATTTAATGTTGACCAGCTGCATAGTCAAGCCGGAATAAAAAGTATAATTGCTATTTTTATTTCTGTTTCCAATTGATCCATAACTCAGCAATGGAGATACCGCAAGCCAGATTATGTATGTTGCGCCGATCCATTTCATAACCGGAAAAATAAAGTCACCCGTTTTTGTGAGAAAGCTGGTCAGAGATCCTGACATGAACATTATAAGAATAAAACCCGAAATGATCCCGAAAAAATACGGTAAAGACTTTCTATATCCCAATAACATACCTGAAGCCGTGGAAGTAATGTTATTCGGACCGGGTGTGAAAGATGATACCATCGCATAAGTTATGAAGGGTATTAACAGATCAGACTGCATTTCAATTCCATGTCTGTTTTAATTTTTTTCATAGACATCCCATGTTCTTCACATATAATGTCGTCCAGCAGAATTTCATAATTTCCTCCGGTTATTTTTACTCAAGAATATTACTCTTATTTAAGTTTTTTGTCAAATTCTTAATTATGGAATGTTCTTATTTAAGTTTTATGATTTAATTAATATAAAAAAACCGCCTGATTAAGGCGGTTTTTTATTTCTGTGGAGATGAGGGGAGTCGAACCCCTGTCCGAAAAAGCGTCCGAAAGGACTCCTACATGCTTAGTCTATCATTAATTTTTGTCGTTTTGACTCCGGACAGACTCGATATCACTACGACGATCCTGATTTGTCGCGCTCTAAACCCTCAGGCAAAATTTTGAGCAAACCTACTCAGAATGACGTTCAATCGCAAGAGAAGTAGGGACTCCGGCGGTGAACGAGCAGCTTACTCTTAAGCTGCTAATGCGTAATTATTATTTGCATTTATTTTTTTCACGAGACCTTTAAAGATTTACCCGTGGTTATCTGCATGCCGTCCCGACCAACGATCAATCCCGTCGAATCCACAAACACCCCCGTTGGACAAGTGGTAATATAATAAGATTTATCTCTTACAACAATAGCAATTATCATAAAATTAACTTCCTAAATTAACATTAATATAAACAGGCAAACAAATGAAGCGGGAGTACAAATTGCGTGAGGCTTATACATATTTGATTTTAAAAATTGTCTTGACATTGGGGTCCATTATATGCTATATATATTATTCTTGACTTGACATACTTTATTCATTAAATTCATATTCATGACAAAATAACTGAATAAAATATGTTATGTATAATTAAAATAAAAAATTATGAAATTTCTTGAAACAACTAAAAACAACGGGTCATATGAAGAAATAAATTTCTTTAGTTTGGAAGATAAATATATATCAGACTTCAATGAATTGGTTGAAATAATCATTAATACTTTTTTGGTGATTACTGCTATTGATGGTTCAGTAGATGATTATTTAAAAAAAGCTTTAGAGACGCAGAATGCAAATTTTGAATTTATTCATGAAGTATGTCTCTTATATCCCGAGTCAACAAATAGATTTATCAAATACATAGGAAATATCCCTGAATGTGCATTCTTTTGTTGCAAAGAAAAACCATCTGAAGAAAATATAAGAAAATTAACAAGCGGATATGTCGAAGGATTCAGTTCGTTATCCAAAAACAAGAATTTATTAAAAGGAATCTATACTGACATGAAAACATTAAATTCTTCTTTATATATTTCTCAAGGAGATTGCAATTTGTTCATTGGATTTAAAAAATAAAACCACATAACGAATCAATCCACCTGACTTTGCCTGCGCTCCGCTCCAGCAAAGCAGGTGATTTCAAACGGTTGGACGCCGTGATAAATTAAGGAGGTCGAAAATGATCGGTGAGTTACTTGAGATAGCGAAATTCATACTTGGATTTTTACCATGGATTCTGTTTCTGCTTCTTCCAGCCGATGGCTGGGATCCGTTACGGAGAGCCGTTGCGATATGCTTAGCTGTTTCCGTAATTTTTGCTTGGAAAGAACTGTGTAAGGGTTTCATTTTGCAGTGGGCCACGCTGGTGTTTTTTCTTTTCTGCACTATATCCCTTTACGGTTTCAAATGTATCTGGCTGGCTCAAAACATGGGAATTATCGCTAACTGCTTTCTTACTGGAATTATCTGGCTCACGGTGTTGATAGGTAAACCGTTCACGCTGCAGTATGCACGAGCCGATCTGCCACAAGAACGATGGTATGATGAAGGTCTGATAAACAGCTGCCGGTTCATAGCAATTTTCTGGGGCATACTGCTTCTTGTTCCGACGGCTTTCAGTTCCTTCCGACTCTTCTACCCCTCTGCTCTCCCGGATCGTTTCTACTTTTATCTTAGTCTTTTCTGTATCGTCATCGGCATATCTTATACTACTTATTACAAGCGCAAGAAACGAAAGCAGCGGGAAGCAATGAGTTCCCCAAAAATCACATAATTTCAATCTGAACTGGATATTTTAGGCTGTCTTTTTCTTTGATACTTTCATTTTGGACAAGCAAAAGAAAGTATGAATTAAACCCTCTACTTCAGTTCGATCACAGTGACCCCATAGTCGCCTTCCCCGTACTCACCAAACTTCTTCCTCTTGATATACGGAGATTTCTCCAAAAAATCATTTATAAGCTTTGATAAAATACCCTGACCTTTTCCGTGAACGATCTCGGAGTATGTTATATTATTAAGCATCATATTTTCGATATGCCTTTCCACAAGCAAAACAGCCTCATCTCCCCTCTTACCGCGAAGGTCGAGCCTTAATGATACGGCATTATCTTCAGAAGGATTGAATTTGATATTTACATTCACGGCTTCTTCCCTTTCAACAACACCCAGAATATCATTCCTTTTGACCTTTAATTTCATACTGCCTACTGAAACTTCTATACTATTTCCTGAAATACTTTCAATAATCCCGGTAGATGAAAAGTTTGCCAGATTGACTTCCATTCCGGCCTTAATTTCTCCGCTGAATGCCTTTTTCTGAATTTCAGGCTCTTTAGATAAAAAAACCTCTATCTTCTTTTTTTCAACTTCAATTTCGCTCCTGACATCTTTCACGACCTTTTTATCGGCATTTGAAGACCTGATCTCAGCCACTGCGTTCTCTATCGCTTTATTGGAATTGTCAATTATCGCCTGAGCTTTCTTAGCCGCTTCTTTCAATATCTTTTTCTCATTCTTGGATATATCTTCATATTTCTTATTATACAAATCCTTTAATTCACCCAACTGCTGATTCACGCTTTTTGAATGCCTTAAAAGATTATTATAGCTCGTGATCTTTTCATCAAGTTCGGAAATCAGTCCTTCCAGATCTTCCTTTTCGTTTGAAATGAATTTCTTGGCATTATCTATAATATACTGCGGAAGCCCGTGCCTCTTTGATATTTCAAAAGCATAGCTTGACCCCGGTATCCCCGACCTGAATTTATATGTCGGTGTGATATTCTTTTTATCGAACTCCATCGAACCGTTCTCAACTCCATCTGTCTTATATGCAAACGATTTTAATATTCCCTGATGAGTTGTCGCCAGAGTTATGAATTTCCTTTTTGTCAGTTCGGTCAGAATCGCCATTGAAAGACTTGCACCCTCCGCGGGATCGGTTGATGCCCCGATCTCATCCAGAAGAACAAGCGTATCCTTACTTCTCGCCTTCAATATCTTAGAAATTTTAGTCACATGTGAACTAAATGTTGATAAGTCATTTTCGATAGATTGACCGTCGCCGATGTCTGTATATATTTCGCTGAAAATACCGATATTGGAATTGCTTTGTGCGGGAATATGCATTCCGGCTTTGATCATAAGACAGAAAAGACCCACAGTTTTAAGCGTGACCGTCTTACCCCCGGCATTAGGTCCGGTTATGACTAAACTGTTATACTTCTCGCCTATTTCAAGATCAAGCGGAACAACTCCCTTTTCTCCGTGGGTATCCAATAATAACGGATGCCTTCCGTAATAAACATTAATGATATTTTTATTATTGATCTTTGGATGGCGGCAGAAATATTTTACCGAGAATTTAGCTTTTGAATAAATAACATCAATTTCCGCCAATATTTCGAGGTTACTCAAAAGTTCGTTCTTTATATGGAAAACTTCGGTTGATAATGCTCTGATTATTCTCTCAATCTCCTTCCGTTCCCGCCTGATAAGCTTTTCCATTTCTGAGTTTATCTCAATCGCTTCCAAAGGTTCGATAAAAACCGTATTTCCGGATGCGCTTTCGTCTATCACAATTCCCTTAACCTTATTGCGCTTGTCAGCTTTAACCGGTATCACGAAACGCCCGTCTCTTATTGTAATTTCGCCGTCTCTTGTATAGCCTGCGTGATTATATGCGTCAAAAACGTCCGCTGTTTTCTTTCTGAGCTTATTCTGAGTTATCTGTATCGAACTTCTGATATTCTTCAAGTCTCTTGATGCACTATCAAGAACTGTTCCGTCTTCGTCAACTGCTTTAAATATATTTTGCTCAATGTCCTCAAATACCTCTATATCTTCGCATATTTCATATAAATAAGGATATTTTTCCTTTTTAGTATGCATGAAAACAAATATACTCCTTGCTACTCCCATCGTTGAAGCTATATTGTATAGATCAACGGTATCCATGAGCTGCTCGGGTGCGTGCAGATATTCCAGTGGAGTGTCTATAT
>JAKLPX010000411.1 GCA_022013635.1 Candidatus Delongbacteria bacterium | reverse complement strand
CCTCTTTTTCCTTCAATTGATTCTATAAGTGCAGTTTCTTCTCCGCATACATAAGCTCCTGCTCCTCTGTGAACGATGATATCGAAATCCGTCATCTTCCCGTCTGCTTTTGCTTCTTCAGCCGCTTTATCCAAAATATCGGCTATCCAATCGAATTCTCCTCTTATGTATATAAATCCGAGTTTTGATCCCAACGCTCTCGCAGATATTATCATTCCTTCAATTAAGAGATGCGGATCATATTCCATGATCTGTCTGTCTTTAAAAGTTCCCGGTTCGCCTTCGTCGGCATTACAGATTAAATATATAGGATTTCCGTTTCCTTTCGGTAAAAATCCCCATTTAACTCCAGCAGGGAATCCCGCCCCGCCCCTTCCTCTGATTGCAGAAGATTTTACTTCGTCGGTTATCGCCTGAGGTTCCATCGCCATAGCTTTTTCCAGAGCTTTGTACCCGCCACCCGCTTTATATACGCTTATGGATGTCGAATTATCAACATCTCTGTTCTTGAGAAGAACATTACATTCAGTTCCGAAGAAATATGTATTTTTATTTCCCGGCATGATGCCTTTTTTCAGAGAACAAAGAAGCTCTTTCGTCTTCTCAATAGTCATATTCTCATAGTAAACATCGTTTATCTGAATCACCGGACATGTTCCGCATGAAGCCAGACATTCTACTTCATTCAATGTGAATAATCCGTCTTTTGTTGTCTCGCCGATCTCAATTCCAAGATCATTTTTTATGAAATCCAATACTTTTCCTGCGCCCATTAAAGTAGCGGAAATATTGGTGTCCACCTGAATGTGGTATTTTCCAACCGGCTTTGTGTTGTACATAGAATAATATGTAGCTACACCGTAAACTTTTCCGGAAGTTACTCCGATCAGTTTTGCTACTTGTTCCATGTCTTCTTCGGATAGAAAATTATTATTCCCCTTCTGAGCCAGCATCATAGCCGGCATTAAAGCGGATTCTTTTTTCGGATACATATCCTTCAACTTCAGTATCCTGTCTATAATTTTTTGTTCAAGCATCAGTGCTCTCCCTTTAATTATAATTTAATCTATTTCAATAATGTGAATTTTTTCACATTATCAATAAAACGGTTGAAAAATAGATGAAATATATGAGTTTGTCAAATTTTAATTTAAGAATTTTTTTAACGGGAAATATATTTAATTTATCTTGACTAAAAGGATAATATTAACTATATTATAAGAAGGTGTGTATGATGTTTTCCGCAGGATTAATTTAAAATAGGGAGGAATGAGTATAGAAAAAAAGAGAAAAGAGTTGTTTTGTGCTTTGATGGGTCTCGATCAAAGTTTTTTTCAGAGATGCAGCGGTCAACGAAATCAGCAAAAAAAAAATGTAAACTCCTAAAGGAGGATATCATGAAAAACAAGAAAAATAAAAAAGGTTTTGGATTGGTAACATCAGTGATGATAATATTAGTATTGCTTATTATGGCGGCAGGATTTTTTCAATTAACTGATTATTCAACAAAATCCGTCTCTTCCGATATCGAAAAACTAAGATTGTACTGGGCGGTTGAAAGCGCATCGAACTACAATGTTAATTGGTGGGTAAATCAAACTGACGATATAAGAATAAATTGGCCAGACACTTATACAGATCCGGTTGAAAATGTTGAGTATCCTGATACATGCGGCACGACAATCCATGAAGATAAATTTGCGTACGCCACCGGAACCACAAACGACGGATTATTATACTTGCATGCTTCTTCGTTTTGTGAAGGCAATACTACTACCGTAAATCCCGAACTTGAAAATTTTGAAGGAAAAAAATTAATTACTGCAAGATACAAAGGCGAAAGAAAAAATAAACCCGGCCAGGCAGTCTGGGTTTTAGATTCTTATGCGTGGGATCCTCAAACCGGCGAAATTGCAAACATTGTAATTTCAAATGTCTATAACACTAAAATTATCGGCGGAGTTCCTTTGCTGGTAAACTCTGAAGCAATCATTTCTTCTTTAGCCGGAACAGGATTTAACGGATCAAAAGGCGCTTTTCACGAAAAAGATGTCAGATACGGACCTTGCTATTTTGCTGATTTAATCAGAATAGACAGACAAACCGGCAGTCCTTACGGACCAAGGTTTTATGTAGGACCCGTAACATCATCAGCGGTAAATGCAGGAAGTCCGGTAGCGCAGAGTCGTTGGGGAAATCCTGTCGATACTTCAACTAATTTGATTAATGTTTATGATGTTTTCGGGTATGGAATTGCATTGAGATGCAATTCAAAAACGGAAGCCGAAGCAATAGCATTAATACAAGAATCATTCCCGGCTTGCACTTATATAAAAGACGCTCCGGCGTTAAGTACCGCCGGCACTGTATGGTCATGGAATGATATTGTAAATGACGGACGGAGTAAAGGGGTTTATTTCTTGGAAGACGGCGGTTTTCCGACCGGTAATTCAGTAAGCGTGGAATTAATGTATGATGCTCTGAACAAAGCAACCACTGCCAAAATTATAGCAGGCGGGGTCACAAAAACCATCCCGATATGCAAAGGGGCTGGAAATTTCAACTCAATAGCTGTTACTAAAAATTACGGTACAGTTTCAATAAAAGGAGTTTCAAATCAGAATTTCACTTTGGTTACTGAAAATAATACCGTAAATATAACAGATAATTTTTACTTGGCAGAAATGGCGCCCACATTAATCTATCTGAATTCTCAGTATCCTTCCGATATTGAGCAATATAACACAAAGAAATCTATTCTTGAAAAAATGTGGAATGATATGGCTATTTACGACCCGCAGGGACACTTGAGCGTAATATCATGCTTGAATAACGATATTGCCATGCAAGATTCGATTTCATATTCTGTTGAACCTTCTTCTGCAAAAACAATATTCTCTACAGCCGCATATCTGACATGGGACGGTTTTATGAACACGAGTATGCGTACAAATCCCGACTTGAAATTTTTTAACATCGGCAGCATAATAACTCTTGACTTACAGTCCGCAGAGGGAGGGGACGCATCAGGTAGGTGGACGAAGGCATTATTGCAGGACCAAAGATATTTAGATCCGGATCGCCCTATTCCGCCTTTGTGGGGACCCGGTCCTTCTGATCTGGAAGACATCCTGTCCTTATCAGGACTCAATCGCGATCATAGGTGGTCAAATCAATCAATAACGAAAACGGATGACTGGAGCACGGTTGTTTGGAGAAATGGTGCTCCCTAGTAGAAGCGTATAATATGTTTTCCGCAGGATTAATTTAAAATAAGTTGAGGCGGTGATTAAAATGAAAAAGGGTGTGACTCTGATCGAAATTCTGGTATCGGCACTGATTTTAACAATCGGGATATCGGGTATTCTGTATAGTTTTGTAACTTGCAACCAGATTGTTATCAATAATACCCACAGGCACAATGCAGTGCAGATTATCAACGGGCATTTTGAAGAGATTCAAAGATGCGAAAGTCCGGCGGCTCTTAATGATTATTTGAAACTCACAATAGGCGATTCGCTTTTAGTTAAGAAACAGATTATCAATAATAAATTTACACACCTCATTAATGTCTGTTTTAAAAATCGGGTTAATTATACTATGAATAGGAGGAT
>JAKLPX010000410.1 GCA_022013635.1 Candidatus Delongbacteria bacterium | reverse complement strand
TTTTCTTTTGAATCATCAGAATATCCGCCTACAGCAGTTTTCGATCCTGCGGAAAATCTTGTAACACCCAATGGAAGGATATTGTCCCTGAATTCTGAATTTTCCCGTGTTGAAATGTTGATACCCACCCTAGGTAAAAACATCCTGAATGCAGCCATGAATTGAACAAATGTCCTATCCGTAAGCGGGTGATTAGGTGTAAAACCACCTTCTGATTTGTTGATTCTCGGAAACGACACTGAAATTTCGGTGTCGGGATATTTATCATCAAGATATTTGGCTTGAATAGCGTTAAAAAAAGCCTCTTTACGCACATCGGCAAGACCATATAAAGCCCCGATGTTTACAAGCCTGAATCCTGCTTTTGCACCTCTTTCCGGGCATTCAAGTCTCCAGTTATAATCTCTTTTCTTCCCGAAAGGATGAACTTTCTCATAAATGTTTTTATCATAAACTTCCTGATAGACCGTCAGCCCGTCCACTCCGAGAGATTTTAATTCGCTGTATTGTTCGGCACTCATCGGGAACATCTCGATCGAAATTGACGGAAATGATCCTGCCAATAATTTTACAGCTTCTTTAATATATTCAAACGATGTTACATTTTCAGCTTCACCTGTTAAAACCAAAATATGCTTTATACCAGTCTTTTTTATGATACCGGCCTCTTTTTCGATTTCTTCAAGCGAAAGCATTTTTCTCGGGATTTTATTTGAAGCGGAAAAACCGCAGTAAATACATCCGTTACTGCAGAAGTTTGATATGTATAATGGAATATAGAGTGAAATAGTATTACCGAAATACTGTGCAGTTAAACTATGTGATTTCTGAGCCATTTCTTCAAGTTTATTTTCCGCTGTAGGAGATAATAAATTCAAGAAATCAAATTCAGACAATTTGTCCTTTTTTAAACTATTCTCAATATCTTCAAGGGTTACTTTTGAAAAATAATCCTCAAAGCCGAATGTTTCATATTTATTAATTATATCAGAGAATGACATAAATGCCTTATAAAGTTAAATTGATCATCTTAGAAATCCTGTCAGCGGGGAAGATGCATTGGCCGTCCGCGTTTCCTCTCCGATCTTTGCAAGATAAGCCATCCTGCCTGCTTGAACTGCCATTGAGAAAGCGCGACCCATGGTCACGGGATCCTTTGCTACAGAGATAGCTGTGTTGACCAGAACTGCATCGGCTCCCATTTCCATCGCTTCAGCCGCATGAGACGGTCTTCCGATGCCTGCATCAACTATTACGGGTATTTCAATATTCTCAATTATCATTTCGATAATTTCTTTAAGTTTTATTCCTCTGTTTGAACCGATAGGAGAGCCCAAAGGCATCACAGCCGAAGCACCGGCATCCACCAGTTTATATGAGTATGTCAGATCAGGCATAATGTATGGGAGAACTATAAATCCTTCCGCCGACAGTATTTTTGTCGCTTTCAAGGTTTCTTCGTTGTCCGGCATCAAATATTTCGTATCGGTAATTATTTCGATTTTGATAAAATCTCCTAAACCTGCCTCTCTGGCAATTCGTGCTATCCTGACGGCTTCATCACAGGTTCTTGCTCCGGAAGTATTCGGTAAAATTATCACATTTTTCGGAATGAATTCAAGAATATTCTCGCTTCCGGCTTCAAAATCAACCCTTCTTAAAGCAACGGTGATCATCTCTGATCCGCTTGCTTTAAGCATATCAGGTATTATGCTTCTTGAAGAAAATTTACCCGTACCCGTAAATAATCTATTTGTAAATTCCATGTTCCCGATTTTAAGATTATCACTCATTATCCGCCGCCTACAAAATTTAAGATCTCAATTTTATCGTTTTGTTTTATTTTTGTATTTTCCCAATTGTCTTTTATAATGATTTTCCCGTTCATTTCGATCACTAAAGTATTCGGATTTAAACTTTTACCTAAAATTAATTTCAAAATAGTTTCACTTTCAATTTCTTCTATTTTACCGTTTACTATTACTTCCATCAATTTCTCCAAAATAAAAATCCGCTCAATAAAAGCGGATAAATCCTGCCGCTTTCCTCCGTCGGTATTAACCGAATCAGGTTCTAAGGGTCAGGATTGCTCCCTCTCAGCCAATTATGGCGCCCCTAGGGACAATGATGAATATAGTGATTATTTTTTTATAATGAAACAATTTTTTTATAAATATTCCTCAAAACTTTAGTTTTTTATTCTTTACTTTGAACTAAAAATAAGTTAAAATACCGAATGGAGGAGGATATGAGAAACAAAGTGGTAATAAAATGATAAAAAAGCCTTCCGGCAATGGAACGATTTACGGATTTGCTGAATATATTCTTACTTTTGTAAGGTTCAATATCGGAACAAAGCTCATTTTTTTTATCATAGGCATAGCCTTATGGTTCAATATAAATCTCCAAAAAGAATTTGAAACTACTGTAAACATTCCTATTATTATGTCCAATATTCAGCAAGGTAAAACTTTATTAAATTCGATCCCTGAAGAAGCCAGAGTAAAAATCCGGTCAAAAGGAAGGTATCTTATAACATCCGGCTTAAATAAAGATATATTTTTTGAAATTGACGCTTCGAGTTTGCCGGATTCATCTACTTTTCGTTTAAGTAACGATTTTTTCGTAAATACTTCAGGAAAAGAATTAGAGCCGCTTTTTATTTTCTATCCTCAAGAAGTTGTGATTCAATTCGATAATTATGAAACGAGAAAAGTACCGATTATTTTAAATACTCAATTTACACTTGCACCGGGCTATTTAACTTCAGGAAAGTTTATGACAAATCCTGATTCCGTAACGATTACAGGACCGCAGTCTAAAGTTAGAAAAATCAATCAGATTTTTTCCGTTAAAAGTTTAGATAAGGATTTGACGAAGGACTATTCAAAGAAGATACATTTGCTGTTAAGAGAATCATCATCGGTTAAATATTCGCAACAAACGGTTGAGGTTTATCAACAAATAGTTAGAAAAGGCGTAAATTCATTTAAAGCGCCGGTCAGAATATTAAACAAACCGGAAAATACCAGTATCCTGATAGATCCGATAGCTATAGATATTAATGTTATCGGACCTGTAAACGAATTGCAGAATATCGGAGCGGATGATTTTATTGTGACTGCGGACGCGTCTGAATTGGATAATACGACAAATAAGATAAGCCTGAAAGTTTCGACAACCGTAAATATAGAGTGGAATTGTGCCACAACCGAAGTACGAGCTATTCGGTACTGAATTGATTTCAAACAGGAGGTTTTATGAAAAAATATTTATCGTTTTTCTTTTTGTCGGGGATGATGATTTCCGCATTTTGCGGGAAAGCCACTTTGATCAAAGTTGAGGGAATGATTGACAACGGCATTGCGTTCTATATTGAAAGAAGCATTCAAACGGCGAAGGATAATAATTCCGAGGTGATAATTTTTGAGATTAACACTTTTGGCGGAAGGGTTGATTCTGCGACAAAAATAAAGGATGATATTTTAAATTCGCCAATTCAAACCGTTGCATACATTAACAAAAGAGCGATAAGCGCAGGAGCTTTGATCGCGCTTAGTTGCAAGAAAATTGTGATGGCGGACGGGAGTTCGATCGGAGCGGCTGCGGTAGTTGATCAAGCAGGCGAAAAACAATCGGAAAAAACTCAGTCGTATTTCAGATCAGAGATAGGGTCAACCGCCGAAATAAACGGGAGAAATAAGGAGATTGCGAAGGCAATGGTTGATGAAGATATTGAAATTGAGGGTATCTCTGAAAAAGGGAAACTTCTTACATTAACCTCCAACGAAGCATTCGAACTGGGAATGTGCGATACGATCGTACATACGGATGATCAATTATACTCTTACTTAGGAATATCAAGCTCGGATGTTTCGGTAATGACAATCAGTCTAGCTGAGAGGATAGTTAGATTTTTAACGAATCCAATAATAAGTTCTCTGTTAATGACTTTAGCATTCTTAGGATTGATTTTCGAAGTTAAAACAGCCGGATGGGGAGTAGGCGGTACTGTCGGCATAATAGCCTTGATTCTTTTCTTCGGATCCCATTATATAATTAATCTTGCAGATCATATTGAAATAATAATATTCCTCGTCGGTCTCATCTTGCTTTTATTGGAAATATTTGTGATACCCGGATTCGGGTTAGCCGGAATTCTCGGTATACTTGCGATATTCACATCGTTTTTCATGACTTTAATAGGCGATAACCCGTCCGGTGACGATCTTATGAACGCAGGAGCTACTTTAAGCAGTTCATTTATCCTGTCAATAATCGGTATTTATTTTATGACTAAATACCTTCCTGATTCAAAATTCCTTGATTTTATTATTATACGGAATCAGGAAGAAAAAGGTTCGGGAGTTAAAACCTCTAAGCATTTGACTGAGCTGACAGGAAAATCGGGCATAGCTTCAACCGACTTGAGATTAAGCGGTAAAATCGAAATTGAAAACATAGTTTATCAGGCTATTTCTGCTAACGAATATATTAATTCAGGCGAAAAAGTTAAAGTTTCAAAAGTGGAAGGGAATAAAGTTATAGTAATAAAAAATGAAGAATAAAATATTCAACTAAAAAAAGGAGTCAAAAATGCCAACAGCAGCACTTGTTATCATCATCGGAATTGTGTCCCTGATAGGATTTTCAATTTTCATTTCTTTCGTTCCGATCCCGTTGTGGATCAATGCGCTTTTTGCAGGAGTAAAAGTAAGTCTAGGTTCTTTAGTCGGAATGAGACTGAGAAAAGTTCCGCCTTTCGTAATCGTAAATGCGCTGATCACGGCAAATAAAGCCGGATTACAGCTGACTACTAACGACTTGGAAACTCATTATCTTTCAGGAGGTAATATTTTAAGAGTTGTAACTGCTCTTATTGCCGCGGATAAAGCTAATATTGAACTTGATTTTCAAATGGCCTGCGGTATTGACCTGGCAGGAAGGAATATTCTTGAAGCTATCCAGACTTCAGTTAATCCGAGAGTAATAGACGCTCCTGTTACCGGTAAAATCGGAGCCGTTGCAAAAGACGGTATTCAGTTATGGGCAAAAGCAAGAGTAACCGTCAGAACGAACATTAAAACATTAGTCGGCGGCGCAACAGAGGAAACGATCATTGCAAGGGTCGGCGAGGGTATTGTGTCTGCAATAGGCTCTTCCGAAACTTATAAAGTGGTATTGGAAAATCCTGACTATATTTCTAAAAAAGTTTTGGGTAAAGGTCTTGATTCGGGAACTGCTTTTGAGATACTTTCAATTGATATTGCAGATGTAGATGTAGGAAAGAATGTGGGAGCCGAATTACAGGCGGACCAGGCGTCTTCAGACCTGAAAGTAGCGCAAGCTAAAGCTGAAACAAGAAGAGCCATGGCAGTTGCCGAGGAGCAAGAGATGAAAGCGCGAGTTGTAGAGATGAAGGCAAAGGTTGTTGAAGCTGAAGCTGAGGTACCGAAAGCTATGGCGCAGGCTTTTAGAGAAGGTAATATGGGTATCATGGATTATTACAAAATGAAAAATATTCAGGCTGATACATCTATGAGAGAAAATATTGTAGATTCAGGCGACAATAAGTAATAATTAATCGGACGGGCGAAATTATTTTTTGTCCGTCCTAAATATTTTGGGAGGCAATTTATGGAAAATATTTTTTTATTCATCATTATAATGATCGTCATGTCATTGGTCTCAAAAAATAAGAAAAAAAAAGCTTCCCAAACTTTTTCCGAAAAAACGAAAACAACATATTTCGATCAAAAAGGACAGCAGGCGTCAAGCTCGGCTAATCCTATGCCTGTTAAAGATCTAAAAGAC
>JAKLPX010000409.1 GCA_022013635.1 Candidatus Delongbacteria bacterium | reverse complement strand
TCGAACCCACCCGGGACGGTATTAGCGCCCTGCTAACGGATTTGAAGTCCGCGGAAGCCACCAGGTCTCCATCCAAGCCCAGACTTTCATCAAGTTAAATATATGAAAATTCATTAGAAAGTCAAACAAGAAATATTTCTTGCATAATCAATATATTTCATCTAATTTTACTCAAAAATAAAATGAACGGGCAAAATGAAAACTATTATCTTATTCCTCGCTTTATCCTCCATCTCTTATTCAAGAATTATTCTTACCGAGATCATGTTCAACACAGCCGCTGATGAAAATCAGGATGAATTCATCGAAATTTACAACAACTCCGACAGCACGGTTGATCTTTACGGCTGGGCGTTCGCCGACAATGCTGAAACTGACCTGTTCATAAGATATCACGGCTTTACCGATATGATCCTGAAACCTTACTCATACTGCGTAATTATGGATTCATCTTATTATCTCAACAGCACCGAATACGAAGATCTGATACCGGATTCTGTGTTGAGAGTAATGATCAACGACGGCTCTATGGGTCAGTACGGGCTGAGTAACTCTTATAACGAGACGATAAAGCTGTTCGATCCAGATTCGGTCTTAACAGACTCATGCACTTACGACTGCACACAGGAAGAAGGTTATACTTATGAAAGAAGCTCATATAATGAAGCGGTTTGGTTAAAATCGACCGTTCTTAGAGGTACTCCCGGATTTAGAAATTCTACATTCATGAAAGACTTCGACCTTGCTCTAAAAAGTATTACTCCTCCCGATGTTATTGATCCTTCAGTGACGAACAATTTTTCGCTGATTATAAAAAATCAGGGCTTCGTCGCTGTTAATAATTTCAGAATAAATGCATATATCAATGGTGTTTTTACTGATGGTTGGGATCATGATAATTCATTATTATACAGAGATACCGTTACTGTCGAAGCGGGACTAACATTCAGTTCTGCGGGAACGATCGAAATCAAATTTGAGATTGAGGCTGAATTTGACGAAGATATTCAAAATAATTCACTCAATTTAAGCATCTTTGTTCCTTATGATCAGCCTCCGCTTGTGCTTAACGAATTCATGAAGACACCAAACGCTGATCAGTGCGAGTACATCGAGATATACAATATTTCAGGATTAAGTGTGAACATTGGTGATTTCGGTCTGTCGGACGAGGATAAATCAAGAGTTGTTTTTTTCCCGGATAGTTTAGTTCCACCGGACAGCTACATTGTAATGGCTAAGAATGATTTTATCAATAATTTTAACGGTGTCATTCCTGAATATGTATTTATCGCTCCGGGGCTTGCTACGCTTAATAACGCTGATGATTCAATATACCTGCTGACTAAGACCGGTACCGCAATTGACAGTGTATCTTATAATTCCCTTGACAATGATGCAGGCAGAAGCATCGAAAAGAAAAGCCCCGAGTTAAACTCTTCAGTACTTTCAAACTGGACTTACTGCTCAGGTACCGGCACTCCGACGATAAAAAATTCTGTCATGCCGTTCGATCACGACCTTTGTGTGTACACTGGCGATATACCCATAATTAATCCCGCATCCTATAACCAATTTCTTGTCTTTGTAAAAAACACAGGATTAAATTCAATAGACAATTTTTCTCTGAATGCCTATATTGACGGGATCTATGCGGAAAACTCAATTTATTCTTCACCCATAGTTTCAGGCGACTCGGTAAGCACTTCTATTGAGTTATTTTTCGAGCACTCAGGAACGGTCCATGTGAGATTTGAAGTTGATACCGCCTTGGACGAAAACTTAAGCAACAACAGTACTACAGCTCAGATTTTTGTCCCGTTCATAAGTCCTCCTCTCGTACTGAATGAATTCATGAAAAATCCCATTTCCGGTCAATGCGAGTATATTGAAATTTACAATATCTCTGCCGACAGCCTCAACATCGGAGATTTCGGATTGTCCGATGAAAACAAGGATAATGCTGTTTTCTTCCCCGACAGCTTAATTCCTCCCGATACTTTTATAGTTATGGCAAAAGACAGCCTGATTTTTACTTTTCATAATGTACTTAACTCTGTTGTTTTCATAGCTCCAAATCTCGCAACGCTAAACAACGCCTACGATAAGATATTTTTATTGACTCAAGGCGGATCAGCGATTGACAGCATATATTACGATAATTTCGACGATGACACAGGCAGAAGCATTGAAAAGATCAACCCTACATTCCGCTCAAATGATCTTAACAACTGGGTTTACTGCGTAAATGACGGAACACCCACACAAAAGAACTCGGTGTATCAACAGCCTGAAGACATAGGAAATTCATCTCATTTCAAGATCAGTCCGAAAACAGCTACACCGAACGGTGATGGAGAGAATGACAACCTCCTAATATCTTATGAATTTGATTCTGCCTACATCTATCTCACAATGAAAATATTCAATATCAAAGGCCAGTTGATCTCAAAACCTCTGAACGGAGATTATTCTTCTTCGATCGGCAGTATTGTCTGGAATTGCAAAGACGATAACGGAATGACCGTTGACACAGGCGCATATATCTGTCTGTTGAAAGCCAAAGATGACAACGATAAAGTCGTTGAGCTTAAAGAAGCATTTTATATAGCGAAGTGAGGCTAAAATGAGTAATTTATTCCAAAGATCGGTACAAGAGAAATTTTTAATTGAACAAAATAAATCGCTTTTGAAAAAGCAGTATGAGTTATTTACGGCTCACTTTCACGATCCTGAAATTCAAAATAATATTAAAGCCATGAAAGAAGAGCAATATCAGGAAGGCTTTCTCGATGATTTATTCGTGAAAATTCTCGGATATACACGAAATCCGAAACCTGATTATAATATAACTA
>JAKLPX010000036.1 GCA_022013635.1 Candidatus Delongbacteria bacterium | reverse complement strand
TCATCAAAAATATTTTTTTCATCATAAACATTAACATTTCGGACAGAGCTGAACGATCCGTCATACTGAAACTTTTTTAACATAACCGGAAGTGCCGTTTCCGCAAACGGTTTTCTTCCGCTCATATTGTATGAGATATTCGGGAATGTATATTTTACGATCGCTGTATCCACATACTGAGTGATGGAAGACATAGCCTTAAAATTGTCTCCGGAATTATACCATCTTTTATTGAAAACTCCGTTTGAATACAGCCTATTAGTCATCCTGTCCGCGCTTGTTTCGCCCAAATCTCTGACTAAACTCCTCTTCGTTACATAGTCGGCATTTGCGTTAAATGTCATTGAGGGACTGATCTTCTGATTATGAACCCCCTTAAATCTCCAGTCGTGGCTTTCATGATCATTGCTAAAATCCGCAGAAACATAACCGTCAAGCGAATATTTTTTCTTATATCTGAACATCTGTTTTAAAAGATAGCCGTACCTGTCATAGTAATCCGTCATAACAGTATAATCCGTATAGTCAGTCATATCCCAGAAAAAGCCGAGGTGCCTGAACGAATTCCCTTTAGAATCGCTGTAATAATACGACGGCAGAATAAATCCCGAATTCCTTCCTTTGTTGTTCTTATATAATATGAAAGGGAACCATGCAACAGGAACTTCATCAAAATATAAGGTTATCGGTTTTGCAAATACCCAGTTATTGTTCGTAACTATTGTGCTGTCGGCTTTGAAGTGATAGTGAGGTTCTTCCAGATCGCAGCTTGAAATCCGTGCGTTGATCCCGTGTATCTCGTTATTGTCCAATTTTACCATATTCTCGGTTTGAAAATATGTGTCGTCCTCTTTTCTTGTGCTTTTTAAGACTGTCCGCGCTGAAGACACCTTGCCTTGTTTAGTATTTAAATCATAGGACATTTTATCGCCCGACACCGTTTCATTGCCTTCGGTAATTGTCGGTTTCCCTGCAACGATGATACTGTCGATTTTACCCTCGACGGTTTTTGAAAATACCGTATCTTCTTTCTGCCCGGCGAGAACAATATTATTCTGTATGTCCAAAACGATGCTGTATGCGGTAAATAAAATATTTTTGTATTTTAGCCTTGCATTGCCTTTTAAAAAAATCTTTTCATCATCAGCTTTATAATCAATCCTGTCGGCAAAATAAAAAATGCTTGTGTCCGGTTGCGCAAGAGCTTTTTCTTTTTGAGCGAAAGCCGGCGAAAAAAAAACAATTATTGCAACAAATATTAGAGAAAACTTCCGCATTAATCCTTCTAATTCTTCTTGTGCCTCATGAACAAAGGTTTGCCTTTAATGTGCTCAATCTCTTTATCCTCGATCATCTTCCACAGAACCGAATTAATGTCCTGAGGCGTCAGATGAGACAAAGCTCCGTTATATTTCGAATGAACTTTTTCTACAGAGTAGTAACCGCATAAAATATACGGAAGGTATGATTTATAAAATTCTTCATCTTCGACGGCTTTGAATATTGCCGATCTTATTTCTTCAACCGAATTTATCATCATGTTCGAATATAATTTCAATAATTCCTTATCGAATTTATTGTCAAATGAGAAAGACGACAATTTATTGTCTTTTTTGAAAAGCTCTGCCGGAATTTTGTAAGAATAGAAAGTATTTGAAGATGCGCCGTTAAGAAAGTTCATTTTTTTTGCGAAGGAATTTAATATAGAAACAGATATAAAATAAAAATCAGCGTCTTTGTAAACTCTTTTTTCCGAATCGAATTTACCGAAATCTTTAACTGCAATCCAAACGGGAATATCCATATCCGTTTGAATCTGTAAAAGCTCGCCGATCTCTTCTTTATTCAAATTAAAATACCTGCTGTTGAAGTCGCCGTTGATCTCGTAAAGTTTCCTGCATTTCACATCAACAAATACCTTGCCTATGTTAGGGATTTTTACTAAAAAATCAGGTCTGGTTTTTCCGATGTCGAGATAGAAATCGGTCGCCCTTTCGCTTATCTGCATGAAATTTCCTGTATAAACGCTCTTGTACTGCTTTCTTTCAAAGATTTTTTTTAGCTCATTTTCGGCGATGTATGCAGCGATTTCGGTCGTTTCAAAAAAATTATTTATCTTTACTCCTTCGATCCTCTTTTTTCCCTTTAACAAAACAACATCTGAGTCTTTCATATCCAAAGGCTCCATATCTTCGATAAATTTGCTTTTGTGAAATCCCTGATAAATTTCAAGGGTGTTTTCTTTTGAATTCCTGGTCAATTCGGCCATTTGTTCCTCCGGTTTAAATTATTGCTTTTATTCCTGAAATATTTTCAAAATAATAATCATAATCTTTGAAAATTACGGCAGTTTCTTTTCCGTATCCCGTTCCTACGAGAATCGTTTTTAATCCGGCATTCTTACCGGCAATTATATCGCTTTCCTTATCGCCGATCATATAAGACTGCGATCTGTCAATATTATGCTCGTTTATCGCTCTTTCAATCAATTCTGTTCCGGGTTTTCTGCACTTGCATTCGATTGCGAATTTCTTAACATTTCCATCGGCGAAGTGAGGGCAATAATAAATTTCCGCTATTTCAAAACCCGACTCTAAGGCTGCTTTTTTGATATGTTTATGTAGTATTTCGACATCATCTACCGAGAAATAGCCGCGCGCAATACCGGATTGATTTGAAATGATTATCAGCTTGTAACCCCTGTCGAACAGATACTTTAAAGTATCTGTTACACCTGATTCAAACTGAAAATCATCTATCTTGTAAAGATAATCCTTATCAATATTTACAGTACCGTCTCTGTCAAGAAATACAGCTTTGTTTTTCATTTAGAAGGCTCTCAAATCAAAAATATAAGGCACTTCGCCTTTATACTCGTTGTCTTTAACTCTTGTCAGTACTTCGTTGATCTGATCCAAAGTATATCCAAGATTCGCAGTCTCAAGTTCACTTTTCTTTTCGTCAAAAATCGAATCCAAAATATCGTCAGCCTGGCGATAAGTAAAACCGAAATCTTTCTCGTCGGTTTGATTCTCTATAAGGTCAGCCGAAGGTTTTTTATCAATGATCTCCTGTGGAATTTTCAGGTACCGTGCTATATCCCAAACCTGATTTTTATACAGATCCCCGATAGGATTGACTATCGAAGCCATATCGCCATAAAGAGTTCCGTATCCTAGGTATCTCTCCGTTTTGTTGCTCGTTCCCAAAACAAGAGATTCAAGTTCAGAGGATTTATCAAACAGAATCGTCATTCTGACCCTTGCCATGATGTTTCCGAGTCTTGCCGGACTGACAGTATTTAAAACCAGCGCATGGACATCAACAATCGGTGATATATCAATTAGCTCGGATTTTACGCCTAAGATTCCGATAATATTATCCGCATCCGTTATTGAACCCATACTGCTTGTCCTGTAAGGCAGCTGTATGCATGTCAGATTTTCCTTTCCCAAAGCTCTTACCGCAAGATAAGCGACCACTGCGGAGTCAACTCCTCCACTCAATCCGAGTACAGCTTTTGAGAATCTTGCTTTTCTGAATACTTTCTGCATCCATTCGGTAATTCTTTCAACCGTTCTTTCTTCGTTAATTTTCAACATATCATATTTTCCTCTCGTTATATTCAGTAACTATTATAAAGTTAAGCTAAAGAATGAGAATTGTCAATTCTTATAGATTTATAAGAAAATAATTCTTACATTTCCGACTTGTAGTTTGAATGTATAATTTAATTGGGGAGCCGCCATGTCAACAGAATGTTCATTTCAAAAACCGGACGATACAATTAAATCCCTTAAGATATCAGTTTATTCTTTCGGTTTTCAGATAAGCGGAATTCCCGAAAATGAATACGAGGACGGTGGCGGTTTTGTTTTCGACTGCAGATTTTTGCCGAATCCTCATCACAACCTTTCGCTGAGGAAATTTACTGGTCTTGATCATGAAATTTCAGAATTTTTTGGCGATTTTCGTTCTGTAAAATGCTTTATTGAAGATTGTGTGAGAATGGTAGAAAAAGCTGCCAAATCTTATATTGATATAAATTTTGTTAATCTTCAGGTAAGTTTCGGGTGCACCGGAGGAAGGCATCGTTCGGTTTATTGCGCCGAAGAATTCAAAAAAATCATGGAATCCAAAGGATATTACATATCTGTTGAACATACCGAAATTTAGAAGTTTATTGAGTCGGGCGGTGAAATAAAAATCATCCTGTGTTTTAGAGAAAAAAAACTCTTACCATTTTTACCGGCTATTCCGTGTCATCTCCAAATCAGCAATCAATTAATACTGGCAGAGTTTTATTTTCGAAAAATTCAGGATGATTATATCCTTATTTTCTATAAACCATCTGAAAAGAATACCCGTCTGTAAAAATTTCAATTGTAGAATTCAGATCAGTTCTGAGTATATCAGACTCGATCACTTTCAACCTGTCAAGAACTTCTGTTGCCGGATGTCCATAATCATTGCCTGTTCCGACAGAAATAATTGAATATAAAGGCATAACCGCATTTAAAAATTCGGCAGAAGAGCTCGATGAACTCCCGTGATGCGCCACTTTTAAAACCTCATAATCTTCTTCCGCATTTAATAGACCTCTCGAAAGAATCATTCCCTCCGCAGTTTCCTCAATATCTCCGGTAAATATCATTTCAAAATCTTTATAAATTAATTTTATCGCTATTGATTTATCGTTTTCACAGGTTTCAGCTTTTTCGATTATCTCTCCATAATGAAGAAGCACTCCTTTAACCTCATTTGAAAAAAATAAAGTATCTCCGTAATCCGGAAGGTCGCTTTCGTAAGTAAGATAGCTTTCATAATTAAAACTTTCATCATCTTTAATATCGTAAAGTCCGCCATAGTGATCTATATCATGATGAGTTTCAATAATGTATTTTATATCAAAAATATTTTCCTCTATCAAGTGATTTACCAGCGTTTTGCTTCCGCCGTCCTGCCAAAAATACTCACCCGAAGAGCCGTAACCACCATCCATTACCGAAGGTTTTTCGTACGGAGGCTCGATGATAAAACTATCGCCCTGGCTCACATCCAATACGGTTACCTTAAAAACTTTCAGGTCGCATTTTCCGATATAGGTCTGTTTTGCAACAACAGTATCGTTATCGTTTACGAGATAAAAATCATAGTATCCTTTTTCCCCGTTATTAAAAATGATCAAACCGGCTTGGTTTTCCCTGCATGATGTTAATTCAATGTTCTTTCCGTCCTTCGAAAGAATGACTTTATCATAGCCGTATCCAGCCGGATCTAAAATATACTTCCCGTCTCTGCAGATAATGTCGGGAGTTTTCTCAAGAAATATCCTATCTTCGCAAGATACGAAGAACAGCAAAAAGGTTAAAACAAATAATTTAAACTTATTCATTGTTCGAATAACGAGGCTATCAGATCATCTTTGCCGCTGATAATTTCGTTATCGGATATTATCTTCGATATTTCGTGAAAATTTGTTTCACTCTTAAAATTTTTATTCTCAATAAACATCTTATCAACCGAATCGGAGATTTTTCCGACAGTTAGTTTGTTCAAAGGAAGATTCAATGTATATGAGTCCGGTTTTTTGGCAATCTCAACTATTATTCCGTTTTTTTCGAGATTTGACAGACATTCATTGATATCTTTTATCGGAATATCTAATTCTTCGCTGATTTCAAGCTGTGAGGACTGCTCTTTTCCCGCAATAAAATTTTTCGCTATTTTAATTATTATCATCAAAGCAATTCTTATCTTATCAATCCTGTTGGACAGAATATTCTGCTCAAGATGTTTTAAATTATGAACATTTTGCCTTACATAGACGATTTCGACGCTCAACAAAACTACTACCCATGAAAAATAAATCCAAAGCATAAAAAACGGTAAAATTGCAACAGAACCGTATATGACATTATAACTTACGGCAAGTTTAGTGTAATAAATAAAAATACCTTTTAAAATGGTATATGATAAAGCGCCGAACAAAGCGCCGACAATTGCGTTTGACGCTTTTACGCTCGTATTAGGCATAATAACAATCAGGAACAGAAACAATAGCGCCACCAGAATGTACGGCGTTAACTGGAACAGCATGAAGCTTGAAAATCCGCTCCAAAAACTATCTCCGATATTCATAATAAATTCGAGTCTTGATGCAAGCCAGAGAGACACCACTAACAGAATGGGAGATATAAATACTATTGTCAGATAAGTTTTCAGCATTTCAATCGGCGACCTGTTTTTACCAACCTGCCATATTTCGTTAAATGACGACTCTATTGAAGACAGTATCGAATAAACCGCGGCCAGAAGAAATATAAAGCCTATGCTTCCCAAAGTGTCAACTGTCGCCGATCCGAGAAATGAATCAATGTAGCCCGTAATCTTGTCACCCATACCTGCTGCCAAAGAATCATAGATCATCGGTTTGATCTTCGTTTCAACTAGTTCTCCCCCAAATGCCTTGAAGAACATGAACATTATTGCCAGCACGGGAATTAAAGATAACAGCGTCGTGAACGCCAGAGATGAGGCTCTGCTGAATAAAAAATTCTTCTCAGATGATTTTACCACCAACACCATCATCTGAAGTTCCTTCAATAAGAATTTTCTCAACCCCGACACGCTTTCTTCAATCTCTATAAACCAAAGATCATGGGTTAAAAATTTTCTGATTCTTTCTATTTTTTCTTTTAAAGTCATAATTTCAACTCTTTTCTATAATTAATTATAAATCGTACCGGTTTCCGGCAAATCTGTCAATATTTTCTTCAAATTTAAGATATTTTTTATCGAAATGAAGGAAAACAGAACCGGTTGGACCGCTTCTCTGCTTCCCGATAATTACTTCTGCCAGCCCTTCCTGATCTTTTCCGTTCTGATCTTTTATTCCGTATAATTCCGGTCTGAGAATAAATAATACCAAATCAGCGTCCTGTTCAATAGCTCCGGACTCTCTTAAATCGGATAGTATAGGTTTTTTATCCTGCCTTTTATCAACCTCTCTGTTTAACTGGGACAGTACCATGATCGGAATGTCCAGTTCCTTCGATAAACCTTTTAACGACCTTGAAATTCTGGAAATTCCTTCGTGCCTTTCAATATTGCTTTCGGTTTCCATAAGTCCGATGTAGTCAATTATAATAAAACCTATGTTTTTATCCTTTTTCAATCTTCTCGCTTTTGTTCGGAGTTCCAGTACATTTAACGAAGACGAATCGTCTATGTAAACCGGTAATGCGCCTAATTCTCCCATCCCCAAGCCGAGAGATGTCCATTCGTTGTCGGCGAGATTTCCAGTCCTGAGTTTTCTTAAGCTGACATTCGACACCATTGACAACAGCCTCATCGCAAGTTCTTTTCTGCCCATCTCTATGCTGAAAACGGCAACAGATGTTCTTTCTTCGGATTTTGCGGCATTAACCGCGAAATTCAGCGCTAACTGTGTTTTTCCCATACTCGGTCTTGCCGCAAGCACGATGAGATTGCTGTTTTGCCATCCCGCCGTGTAATTATCAAGCTCGTGATAGCCCGAAGTAATTCCGGAAAGCTCTCCCTTTTTTTGAGACCATTCCTCTATCTGCCCGAATGTGTCGAGAACTACTTTCTCCAAAGGTTGAGGAATATTCCTCTTTTTATTTTCTGCCAACGAAAATATATCGCCGTTCAATTTATCCAAAAGATGAAAAGCGTCTTTTTCTTCTCTGAAAGCGGCTGTGATTGATTCTGTGCTGATGTTTATTAAAGATCTGAGAAGGTATTTGTCTTCTATAATTTTTGCGTAATGCCTGATATTCGCGCTGGTTGAAACGGCGTCAAGTACTTCTCCCAAATATGCCGCTCCACCGGCTTCCGACAATTTTCCGGATTTATGCAGATAGTCTTTTAAGCTCAATAAATCAACTTTGTCTCCTTCGTAAACTATATGGGTAACGGCTTCATAAATATATTGATGCTGCTTGGAATAAAAATATTCTTCCTTTAAGTCAATATCCGTTAACTTTTCGCCCCAGTCCTCGTCCATCATAATACAGCATAACAACGCTTTTTCTATTTCTAAATCATGAGGCGGAATTTTTTTGAGATCGTCGGTCATTTTTACTCCGTTTTAACATTGCGACAATGGGACGGTAAAGATAACCTTAAACTGTTTCTCAAACAATGAAAAACTCTATAATCTTTAGTGATGAATATTTTTCTTTCCGAATATGCCTGAAACTTCAAAGATATTACCGGATCAGGATATTATTATTTTTGTTCATAAAATTAATTGATATTGCTATATATTTCGAAATAGCATAAATTTGTCGGCTGTTTTGAATTGTATAGAACTCGGAGTAAAAATGATATTCATCCTTATAATAATAAATCTTCTTTGGGCGAGTACATTCATTTTCGGAAAAATTCTGCTTGAAACATTTTCGGTATCTTTTTTAATTTCCACAAGATTTTTAATCGCTGGAATTATTTTCGGAATTATTTTCAGGAAAAAAATTAAATTATCAAATAATGTAATTTACAGAGGAAGCATAATCGGTCTGATAAACGGTATTTCAATGCTTTTGCAGGTAATCGGACTTCAATACACAACCGCTTCAAATTCAGGATTTATAACAGCTACTTATATTCTTTTTCTTCCGTTTATTGAGCTGGTTATTTGGCGGAAAAGGATAACTTCTAAGGTTATTTTGAGCGTAACAATCGCTTTTATCGGAGTGTTTTTGCTTTCGGTCAGCGATTTAAATTCACTGTCGTTTAATAAGGGCGATATCTATACATTGGGCTGCGGTGTTACATTTGCTTTCCAGATATTTTTTATCAGTCACTACACTAAACAGGAGAATATTTTTTCTCTTCTATTTGTTCAGTTTATAATCAGCGGACTCATAGGTTTGGCGTATATGGGTATTGAAATTAAATATTTTAACATTGTGCCGAATTTTGATGCGGTTACCCAAATCAAAATGGCATCATACCTGATTTTTCTGGCTGTTTTCGCCACTTTTATTCCATTCTCACTTCAATTCTATGTTCAGAAAAAAATAGCCCCAACAATAGCCGCGCTGGCATATATGCTGGAGCCGATTTTTACAGTTATTTTAGCCGTAATTATTCTTTCCGATCCTTTCGGCTGTCAGACTGCTGCCGGAATAATCCTGATCCTATCGGGAATTATTCTTGTCAGTTACGGTAAGAAAAATGTTTAAGATACTGAGATGCAGGTAACGGTTTTTGTAACTCCGTCAATCTTTCTTACTTTGTCGAGGATGATGTGCCCCATAGTTTTAAGATCTTTTTCTTCGATGTAGCAGATTATATCGTGAAGACCTGTGCAGATGTGAGCCTGAGAAACACCTTTAATTTTTTTCAGTTTTGCTAAGGCATCCATGTCTTTTCCCGATTGAGTGTTGATCAATAAATAAGCGCCTGTCATAATACTTCCTCCTTTTATTATTTGGTTGGATAGAATAATATACAAAACAATGTTATATGTCAAATACTTTTTTCCTTGATAAAACAGTTCGATAAAGCTTATTATTAATGATATTCACAAAACGGAGTCAGATTATGAAAATTTATTCATGGAACATTAATGGTCTCAGAGCGGCGGCGAAAAAAAGTTTTTTCGATTGGATCGAATATGAATCTCCGGATATCCTCTTCCTGCAGGAAACAAAACTTCAGAACGATCAGTTGACTGATGAATTAAGAAATATATTCGGATATCATTCATATTTTTCATTCGCGGAAAAGAAAGGATACAGCGGAACTGCTG
>JAKLPX010000035.1 GCA_022013635.1 Candidatus Delongbacteria bacterium | reverse complement strand
GATGTATATTATTTGCCGATAATAGATGATAATGGTGTGTTTTTGATTTCAGATATTGTTAAGGCAGGCGCAGAGATTACCGAAATGCTTTCAATTCTATAGAATACTGGTCTTCCCCCGTTAAAAGAAAAATGCCGTAATTTTTGATTTCTTTGTCTGTATTTGTCTTTTTTGCCATAATTTATCTTATAATTCATTCATCGGCGTGTAATATAATTTTTTTTAAATTAAATTGCAATTTTAGTTTTGCATTATTAAATTCTCACATGAAAAAAAAAATTAAAAAACGGGAGTTCAAAATGAGGACTGTTTTATACGACGAACATGTAAAATTAGGCGGTAAAATAGTTGATTTTGCCGGATGGGAAATGCACTTATGGTATAAAAAGGGACAGAGCGCAGAGCATCACGCAACAAGAAAAGCCGTAGGGATTTTCGATATATGCCACATGGGAGAATTCGACATAATCGGAAAGGAAAGCAAAGAAATGATGTCGGGACTTCTTACAAACGATGTTATTGGTATGGAAGATGGTCAGGCTTCGTACAATTTTATGTTAAATGAAAAGGGCGGAGTAATAGACGACTGCATTATTTATAAATTCAACGACGAAAAATGGATGCTTGTCGTAAACGCCGGAAATATTAAGACCGATTTCGAATGGCTGAAGAAAAACGCAGTTCATGGAGTAACATTAACAGACAAAAGCGATAATACAGCGAAGCTTGATCTTCAGGGGCCGAATGCTCCGAAAATCATAAGAGATCTCGCAGGCGCTGAAGCTCTTGAAAAATTCGGGTTTTTCAGATTCAGAGACAATGTTATGCTGAAAAACATTCCTGTTTTGCTTTCAAGAACAGGATATACAGGCGAAATCGGTTTTGAAATATACTGCGATGTGAAATACGCCGTTGAATTGTGGAACCTGTTATTGGCAACAGGGGAGAAGTATGGTATTGAGCCTTGCGGATTAGGTGCAAGAGATTCGCTGAGAACCGAAGCCGGTCTTCCTCTTCACGGCCATGAGATACATCCCGACATTCCCGCATTGGCAACGCCATGGGATTTCGTTTTCAAATGGGAACACGATTTTATCGGTAAAGACGCATTGAGCAAAATAAAAGCTACGGGAATAAAAAGCTGCACTCTTCCTTTCGTAATGAACGGCAGAAGCAAGGCTATGCACGGATGGAACGCAAATATTGACGGCAAAAAAATCGGTCATGTCGTGTCGGGGGTCATTTCTCCAACTCTTGAAAACAAACCGATAGGCTTTTTATTCTCTGAAATTCCTCTCGAATCCGGAACAAAATTAACATTCAACGAAGATGGAAAAACAAGAATTCTCGAAGGCGAAATATCAACATCGCCTTTCGTGAAACCTACTTCAAGAATGAAAATGAAGAATTTTCTGTAAATTTCTATTAATTACAAAAAATTACAAAAAATTAGGGCGGTTGAAACCGCCCTTTAAATTTATTTGATCATTACAGCCTTTTTAACAGTACTGAATTTTTCCGAACTCAGTCGGTAATAATATATTCCCGAAGCCAGAGCTTTTCCCATATCGTCTTTGCCGTCCCACACAATGTCGTACTTTCCGGCTTTATTGAATCCGTCAATCAGCGTTCTCACTGTTCTGCCGTTCATATCATAGACTGTCAGATTCGCTTTCATATCATTATCAAGCGTGAATGAGATGCTCGTTTCAGGATTGAAAGGGTTCGGATAATTCTGGAACAGCTCGAACGAAGCAGGCTTATTCGAATCGCTCTCAATGCCGTTAGAGTCTTTTACGCTTATAAGAACGGTTTTTTCAGGAGTTACGGATTTGTTGTATGTAATCGTATATTTTATCTCTTCAAGACCGGATATGTCAGTATCAGGGGTATAAGAAAATTCGCCGGTAGCCTGATCTGTAAATTCAAAATTTCCCATCGCAGGATTTTGAGTTATATTGTAAACGGCTGTTTCGTCATAACTACCGAGAAGGATTCCGTTTAATACCGCGTTTGTTCCCATGAAAAAGTAAACCGGAGCATCTGATTCCTGCCAGTTGCTGGGATCGTTATTAATGAATGTCCCGTCGTGAAGTTCAGCCATATCAAGCGCGGAAGCAAAAAATCCCTCGTTTAAAGGCCAGTACGATATTAAATCAGGTAAAGTTACAACCGGTTTTTGTCCCATAATTTGTCTGACCTGCGTTACAGAAAACGGGGAATCCCATAAAATCGCTTCGTCAATTTGCCCGTCTAAATATAAGCCGTAAGCGTATCCGAGAGTAAGATTTTGATCTGAATCGTGTAAAATATTAGAGACAGCGACATAAGTAGTTTTGATATTGTCGAGTTCGCCGTTTATATAGATGAGCAGATCCTTTCCGTCGTACATAACATCAACATGATACCATTTGTTCGCCTCAAGCGACTGAAGACTGTAAATTTTTCTTGTGATTCCGTCCTGAGTTTTAACTGAGAACTTAAGCAGATTATTGCTTTGGATCATCAGATACCAGCCTGAATTGGAAGACAATGTTTTAGAAGCTATACCCTGATCCTTGCCTACGGCATTGAATTTAATCCATGAAGAGAATGCTATTTTCTCCATAGAATTCAAAACTGAAGAATTACCTGCGTCAAGATAGGCAGAAGAATTGAAATCATAAGATTTACCGAAACCTGCCAATAAAGTATTGCTTCCAAACTGGATATAGAATTCATCAAAATTATTATCGTTCCTGGTAGATGCAATAAGGACTATTTTTGAAATGCCGTCCTCTAACCTGTTTAAGGTTAAAACGCCGTTTAATAAATTGTATTGAAGTCCGTTGATATTGCTTGAAGGATCAACAGAATAAGTGATCGTATCATCGGACAGGCTTGTAAAGTATTCTGAAAGCACAATCTGGTATGTACTTTCGCTGGTTTGAATATCTTCAATCGGTTTTTCAAGAACCAGATCAACAGTTTTCGGTATTATATCCCTTACAACTGCCTGATAGTCATTGAAGGTAATTCCACCCGGATTAAGATTATCAATTGAAAAATATCCGTCGGCATAACCGTCCCATCCCCAGTTAAAATGGTAATAATCCGCATCCTGGTAACCGTCGCACACAAATGCGTGTCCTCCGTCCGGTCCCGATCCGGAATAATACACCGGTAAACTTATGTCAAGCTGAGCCTGAAGCAAATCTCTCCATGCAGTTGCAGAGTAACCGCTGCGAGTACTGTATATTGCAGAATTATATTTGAAATATGATTTTAATGCATTGGGAACATCCTCGGAATACGCTCCCGAACCATAGGCGCCGTAATCCATTTCTACAGAAACTCCGGCGTGATAGGAAATCTGAGCTGTCTCATGTTTTGCTTGGTCAGAAGAACCGCTTGATAAAGCGTTTGGCATCAAGTCCCAATTGTATCTTGAAAGATAATAATCCACGGCAAGAGTCTGATCAAGAACGCTGTACGAGGAGGATCCTTTACCTGTTTTGGGGTATTCGTGATAATTCATAATCTGAGCCATTGCGGTAGCGACACATCCGACTACGGAAAGAGAACCGCCGTCCAGAGGGCAGTACATGTTATAGATCGGGCTTTGGTCCCATGTAGAAGCCAAAAGAGGCAGAACTTCTTTTGTGTCGTTTTTCGGGATTTCATTTTTTAAAATATTCTGCCATTCAACAAAAGTTTGTTCATTACCAAGTTTTTCTGTTCTTATCTCATTAATAGCTTTTTTATAAAGACCGATCCAGAAATTAATATTTGTTTTATCGTCGCTGTTTTCGAATTTTCCGGTTAAGGAATATCCTAAAACCGGTTTGGAGGCATCGTCTCCTGCTACGAGCGCGAATCCTCCGTTCTTAAAATTGAAAACATGAATCACATTTTCAATATCAAGATATTCTGCGACGGTTTGATATTCCGAACTTAAGGATTTGGTGCTAAGCCAGTTCTTGGCAACGGTCTCGGCCGTATTTCTTCCGACAGGCGCGGCATAAATCATAATAATGCCTGATAAAAGCATGATTAGATAGATTTTCAGATTCATTACAGACTCCATTTTTTAGATTAAACTTATTTAAATAACATAAAAAAAAATTGAATTTGCAATGAAAAAAATCATAATTATTTCTTGATCAATTCTTCAAAAAGCAAAAAATCGTCCCCGCTAATTTTATAAGTCTGATCATTATCTCTTCTGTAAACGGCATAACCGTCGGGGATTTTTCCTGCGATAAATTCGCTTTTATTATTTTCCACGGCAAAATTTACGATCATTTCAGATGTCATATCCGACAATTTAATGTCGTCGAGTAAATCCAAGCCTTTGAAAGAGGAGAGTTTTTTTGACAGTTTTCCGATTTTATTTTTATCTAAGTCCTTTTCCGTTCCGTTTAACAGACCTGTCCATTCCCCATTCGAAAGGTTAAATTCGAATTTGTCCGATTTTATAACGATAGAAATATTATTTAATCCGGCAATGTCGAACTTTGAAATATACTTGTCTCTCCAGTCGTTTACATTCGAAGTCAATCTGTATCTCGGAAATAATGTACCGAGATAAATTTTATCGTCGCCTTCCTTCCTATAAAAAGAATAATTTCTTTCCTGATCGTCTTTTCCTATGATATAGCTGACTTTACTGTTGTCTTCTTTTCTTACCATCAATAATATTCCCGTGCTGTCAACTCCGAATTTTGAAAATTTTTCGGACTTTTCGGAAATTATATTTTTGAGAGTAATGTCGTTCGCAAATTTAAGCAATGTATTTTTAACATTAGTGTCGGCGATATATTTTTTCTGTCCATTAATCAGCCAATTGTTTAATCCGCGAACCAAAGAAATATTATTCCTTTCATTTTGGTAATTTATCTCAATTATCTTCAAAGAATCAACACTCAGCATGT
>JAKLPX010000408.1 GCA_022013635.1 Candidatus Delongbacteria bacterium | reverse complement strand
TTCGGCTCCAATTTAATTTAAACTTACAGGTTAAAATAACTCTCAATTCCATTAATTTCAAGTAAATCTTTTTCACTAAGGCTGAAATCATCTATTTTTTCGTCGAATTCCGATACCAAAGCCTTTTTTAATTCAATTTTCAATGTAGAATAGAATGATTCATGATCGGATAATTCAAGAACTTCACCGATTGTTGCAGTTTTACTTTTTGTAATGTCTCTATACCTGTCTTTTAATCTGTCTTCTATTTTTAATAGATCAATCAGCTCAAGATGTTTTTCGCCGACAATGATCGAACCGTGCTGTAAAACGGAATCTTTAAGCCTTTTCTGAGCACTACCGACCAATTTCTTATCTCCTATTACAACTTCATAAGCAGAAGTTGACGAAAAACAAATTGAAGATAATTTTTCTTTATAAAGTTCTTTGAAATCGGGGGATTTTCCTTTTTTTAAATCCGCATGAAAAACTCCGGCTGCTTTTAATGCCGTAACAAGAACCTGACTTATTTTATTATACACTTCCAGGATAGAGTCAGAATATAATTTTGAGTTCTTGGGAATAATCATCGAATAAGTAAGCTCTTCAGAATGAAAAACAGCCCTGCCGCCGGTTTCTCTTCTTACAATATCGTAACCGAGTTCTCTGCATTTATCGCCGTTTATTTCATTCAGGTCCTGATGGTAACCCAAAGAGATACAGTAAGGTTCCCACCTGTAAACTCTGAAGACGGGTTTATCGAGTAAATTTCTTGCTATATAATAATCGGCGGCCATATTGAATTTGCCGTGATTCGAGCCTGTATCCAGAAATCTGATGCCGCTGCCGGACATTATCTGACGATTCCGCGTTTAGATTTTTTAAGAAATTCCGAAATAGCCAGAACTTTGGGATCTTTTGCGTAATCGGCTTCAATCTTTTGTATCGCATCTAAAGTAGTAAGTCCGTTTCTGTAAACAATTCTATAAGCGTCGGAGAGTTTCTGGATATCTTCTTCAGAAAAGCCTCTTCTTTTTAAACCGATCTTGTTCAGACCTGAGAATCTTGCCGGTTCGCCCGCTATCATAAGATAAGGAGGAATGTCTCTTTTTAATTTAGCGCCGCCCTCGATCATGCAGTATGATCCGACCTGAGTGAACTGATGAATAAGAACATGACCGCTCAATATTGTAAAATTTCCTACGGAAATATGCCCGGCTATCTGAGTTCCGTTAGCTATAATACACCCGTCCCCGATAAAACAATCATGAGCAACATGAACAAAAGCCATCAGAAAGCAGTCTTTGCCGATAACCGTCTTAAATTTATCTTTTGTTCCTCTATTTAAAAAGGCGTATTCTCTGATAACGGTTCTCTCTCCGATCTCAAGCGTAGTTTCTTCGCCTGAAAATTTAAGATCCTGCGGCACGGTTCCCAAAACGGCGCCGTTAAAAATTTTTACATCTTTACTCAAAATAGTACCCGAAGCAAGAGTGACATGAGCGCCTATTCTGCAGTTATCGCCGATCTTTACTTTATCCTCAACAATAGTAAAAGGGCCGATCTCTACATTGTTTCCTATTTCAGCTTTAGATGAAACGATTGCCGTGTTGTGAATCATAATTTATCCTTAAAATTTATTTATCCCCTTCTTTTTCAATGACCATAGCCGTCATTTCAGCCTCAGCGCATTTTTGTCCGTCAACATAAGCCACGCCCTTCATTCTGCAAATACCCCTCGAAAGAGGTCTTGTCATCTCCAAATGCATGATTAATTGATCGCCGGGAACAACAGTTCTTCTGAATTTGATGTTATCGAGACCGGTAAAGTAAACAACCTTTTTCTGAGGATCGTCAACGGAATTCATAAGAAGCAGTCCGCCGGTTTGTCCCATAGCCTCAATGATCAGCACGCCGGGCATAACGGGTTTTCCGGGGAAATGTCCGTTAAAGAAATCTTCATTTATTGAAACATTTTTGAGACCGACAGCTCTCTGATTAGGAGTCATTTCGAGAAGCCTGTCAACCAAAAGCATCGGATATCTGTGCGGCAGAAGATTCATGATATCATTGACATCAAAAACAAAATCCTCGTTAGCGCTTCTTTTGAATTTATTAATAATTTCGTGCTTGTCAGCTGCCTTTTTCAACATTTTTACCAGCTCAATATGAGAGCTGTGTCCGCCTCTGGCGCAAAGGAAATGCGCTTTAATCGGTTTCCCCAAAAGCGTCAGATCGCCTATCAGATCAAGAACTTTGTGTCTGACCGGCTCATTTTTGAATCGAAGTTGAACGGATCCTAAAATCCCTTTCGTTTCAGGGATGATCCCTTTTCCCATCCCGAGTTTATCTTCTACGGTTTTTCTTTCTTCTTTATTTAATTCCCTGTCTAAAATTACGACTGAATTATATAGAGAACCGCCTTTAATCAGACCGGCATCTTTCAGGTGTTCAACTTCTGACAGAAAACAAAAAGTTCTGGTTGAAGCATAATCTTTGATAAATTCTTCGTCAAGATCATAAAGCGTCGTAAACTGAGTTCCGAGAGCAGGATTCTGATAATCAACCATATATGTCACTTTGAATTTATCCGCCGGAACTACGATCAATTCAATTCCTTTTTCTTCGTTTTTATATGCAATGATTTCCTTGACTTCAAAAAATTGTCTGGGTTTGTTTTGCTCAACAATATTATCTTTTAAAAGATTAACGAAATCAATTGAGCTTCCGTCCATAACAGGCGGTTCTTCCGCATCAAGCTCAACAATAATGTTATCAATATTTAATCCTGAAATCGCGGCAAGAACATGCTCGACTGTATATATTTTTACGCCTTTATTGCTTAAAATTGTTCCTCTCGAAATGCTGTCAACGAAATCAATTGTCGCAGGAATATCAACCGGTACTTCAAGGTCTGATCTCCTGAATACGATTCCGTTATCTTCAGGCGCCGGTTTAAAAATCAAATTCGAATTACACCCTGTATGAAGTCCAATTCCCGATATTCTCGCTTCTTCTCCGATAGTTCTTTGCTTTTCAAGCATTTTCGTCTCCGTTTTAATTCTCTTTTACGAACATCGTGAAAAATGCAATTTTAACTTGATAAAATCAATAAAAAACTTGTCATATTTAATGTGAATTGATATATTTACGGACTAATTTGAACATTGCAGAGTTCAAAATGGTTAAAGTTATACTAAAAAGTAACATAAGGAGGTTCGGATGATAAAAAGAATTGCAGTGACATTACTGATTTCGGTTTTTGCTCTTATCTTAGGATGCAGTGAAGAAAAAGCGGCTGATTTTAAAAAACTTACAAGATCTGATCTACTGACGAAAGCCCAGAAAGAAAGCTATGTTTTCGGAATAGATCTTGCGAGAAACCTTAAGGCTTCCAAAGACGGTTTTGATGCGGACTCATTCGTTAAAGGTATAACCGATGAGATAAAAAAGTATCCGTTCCTGCTTTCCGACGAAGAAATGGAAGCTGTCAGAAAAGAAGGGATGAAAACTCAAGATGAAGCTAAGAGGAAGAAGGAAGATATAAATGTGAACGCAAAACGAAATGCCCAGCAAAGCGACCAATATCTTTCAGAAAACATGAAAAATAAAAATGTTAAATCTTTAAAAGGCGGGCTCCAATATATTATTATCAAAGAGGGTAGCGGTACGAAACCTGTTCTAAGTGATAAAATAAAAATAAATTATACCGGTACTCTGATATCAGGCGAAGAATTTGAAAATACATACAAGAAAGGTGAACCCGCGGTATTGCAGCTAAAAAATACGGTAAAAGGATTTCAGGAAGGATTGCTGATGATGAAAGCGGGAAGCAAGTATAAATTATTTGTTCCGCCAAAGTTAGGTTACGGAACAGCCGCGAGAGGCGTGATCCCTCCGAATTCAGTTCTCATTTTTGAAGTCGAACTGCTTGAAATAATAAAATCCATAGAATAATAAATGAGGAAAAATATGAAAAAGATGATCGCAATCATGGTTTTAGCGACAATGTTTCTTTCGTGTGCAGAAAAACCGACAGATAAAATTCAAACACCCACCACTGAAACAAGAAATCCGGTTGCTACACTAGAAACGAACATGGGAATTATCAAAATTGAGCTTTGGCCAGATTCAGCTCCGAAGACTGTTGATAATTTTATTGGTCTGGCTAACGGCACAAAAGAATGGACTGATCCCGTAACAAAAATGAAAATAAAAAAGCCTTTTTATGACGGACTGATTTTTCACAGAGTCATAAAGGATTTCATGATACAGGGCGGTTGCCCGCTCGGTACAGGATCAGGAGGCCCGGGCTATCAATTTGAAGACGAAACTTACGAAGGCATAGGTGAAGAAATTAAAGGCGTCATTAAAGACGATGAAACAGCGAGAAAAGTATATGAGGAAATATTGATGACATACTTAAGAAATACTCCTCAGGAAAAACACGATAAGGATATTGTAGATGTTGTTGAATCTTGCGCAAAATTACAAAGCGGTTCCCCGATTATGAAAAACACAATTGAGTATTATATAGAGAAAACAGGATTTAAAGGCAAGTTCGGCAAACCCGGCAAATTGAAAGCACCGGTAGGTTACGGAACAATTGCTATGGCAAATTCAGGACCGAATACGAACGGCTCTCAGTTCTTCATTGTAACAAAAAAGGAAGGATGCGACTGGCTTAACGGTAAACATACGATATTTGGAAAAGTTATTGAAGGGATGGACATTGTTCTAAAAATTCAGGATGTAGAAAAAGGCGAGCGGGATAAACCGAAACAGGAAGTTAAAATGCTTAAAGTAAGAGTAGAAACGCCGAAATAAATTTTCAAGCAAGGTAAAATAAACAGGGAAGGATAAATAAATGACAAAAACTATAAATGCGGTTCTAAAAACCGATAAAGGTGATATGAAACTTGAACTGTGGCCGGAAATTGCTCCGGAGACCGTGGATAATTTTGTTTCGCTTGCAACAGGCGAAAAGCCTTTTTATAACGGTGTTATATTTCACAGAGTGATAAATGATTTTATGATCCAATCCGGTTGTCCTTTAGGGAACGGAACCGGCGGACCGGGTTATAACTTTAAAGACGAATGTTTTGACGGAGACGGGAAGCTTAAGGCGAAAGTTGAATACGGCGTAATAGCTATGGCGAATGCCGGACCGGACACAAACGGTTCTCAATTTTTTATTGTAACAAGAAAATCCGGGTGCGACTGGCTGAACGGTAAACATACTGTTTTCGGAAAAGTGACAGAAGGAATGGATGTTGCGCATGAAATCGAAAATGCGCCCAAAAATCCAATGGACAAACCGATTGAGAAAATTGTAATACAATCCATTGAGATAGAAAAATAAATTCAAACCGCAAGGGAAGATTTGGCAGAATTATTAAAAGGCAATCCGATAGCGAAAGTATTATATTCTGATTTTCGGAGAAGGACCGATGAGTTCAGGAAAGCCGGAATTATAACCAAAATTAATATTATGATCGCCTCAAACGATACTGCTGTAGAAACTTATTCTTCGATGATAATAAAAAATTGCGAAAAAGCCGGAATAGAATGTGAGATCAGAAGATTTGATTACGGCGCAACAACTGAAGACATCTTGATTGAAGTAGGCAATGCCAATTCAAATAAAAGCATTCACGGTCTGATCGTCATGCTGCCTCTCTCGAAGAACATTGACGAAAGGAAAGTATTGGCTTCAATTTCTCCTGTAAAAGATATTGACGGCGTAAATCCTTACAACGCCGGAAAAACAGTATTGGGAGACGATTCATTTACTCCGAATACAGCACAGGCATGTAAAGATATACTTGTAAAATCAGGGATAGATATTTCGGGAAAGCATGTCGTCATAATCGGAAGATCTAATATTGTTGGTAAACCGCTGGCGAATATGCTCATTCAGAAGGGTGTTGACGCGACGGTAACAGTCTGTCACTCAAGAACAAGAAATCTGAAAGATATTTGCAGATCGGCTGATATTATTGTCGCTGCAATAGGGTCTCCGTTATTTATTAAAAAAGATTTTACAAATTCAGAACAGATCATAATAGATGTCGGTATGAACGAAATGAAAAATCCCGACGGCAGTATTAAGCTTGTCGGCGATGTTGATTTTGAAGGCGTAAAGGATTTTGTAAAAGCGATCACTCCAGTGCCGGGGGGAGTTAGTCCGTTGACACACACTGCGCTGATCGGAAACATTCTAAAGGCTGTTGATTTGCAGTTAATTGAACAAAGCAGATGAAAGATAGTTGAAATTATCCTAATGAACGAATGAAATGGAGATTGAAATGGAATTAATCCTAAGTACGAAGAAAATGATTATTACGCTGATGATAACTCTTATATTTTCTTCTGCGTTTGCCAGACCGTCTGAAGCAGGAGTAATATTTCTGACAATTACACCGGGAGCAAGACCGACCGGAATGGGCGATTCTTTTGTTGCTATAGCCGATGATGCGACTGCCTCATGGTGGAATCCTGCCGGACTGGCGAGACAATCAGGCAGAGAGCTTACTTTTATGCATGTGAACTGGCTGCCAGGGTTCAATCTTAACGATATGTATTATGATTTTATGGCTTACAAGCAAGAAATACCGGGTTTGGGAACAGTAGGCGGACACATAACATATTTTTATCTCGGGGAACAGCAAAGAATGAGCGAATCAGGTGTGCCCGAGGGAACATTTAGGACTTATGAGACAGCAGTATCCTTATCTTACGGAACAGATCTTTCGGATAATCTTTTTATTGGATTGAATTCAAAATTCATTTATTCTCATTTGTCAGATTCAGGCGCAGGTAATGAAAAAGGTTCTGGAACAGGTCACAGTATGGCTCTTGACCTTGGTATGCTATATCAAACCGATTATGACCTTGATATCGGGATGCCAATAACTAATTTAGGTCCGAAAATATCTTATATTGATTTTGAGCAGGCAGATCCGCTTCCGACGACACTGAGATTCGGACTCGCATATTATTTGTTTTACGATGATTTTAATTCTCTTGTGCTGACAAGCGATATGACGAAACTTTTAGTCAGAAGAGGCAAGGATTTAGACGAAGGAGAAGACGGGATTGACACTTCAGACGAATGGAATTATACCGACCCGATCTATAAGGCTGTTTTTACATCATGGACCGACGCAGACGGTATAGATGATGTGGTTTACGGTTTTGGAACTGAATACTGGTATAATAAAATGATATCGTTGAGAATGGGATTCTGGAATGACGATATGGGAAAGATCAGCGCTACAACTTACGGAACCAGCTTGAGATACGATTCTTATATATTCGACTTTTCATATCTTGATGCTGGTGAAGGACATCCTCTGACAGATACAATGAGATTTTCTCTTAATGTCGGATTCTAGCAATAAATGTTGAGATTTTAATGATAAAAACTGAATTTAAATACATCATATTTGCGATTTTTATAACGATCTCGTTTCTGTTCTCAAAAACAGATCTTGAAATGGAGTATTTTTCAAAGTCAGTTCAGACGGATAAATCAGACGATCTGAAAATTCTGGCTTTAAGAGTTGAATTTGTTTCCGACAATCTTGATTATACTACGGGAAACGGAAAATTCGATGGGGAATATCCCGACTCTCTGCTGATAGATGGAATACCGCACGATAAAGAGTATTTTGAAGATCAGCTTGAATTCGTTAAAAACTATTTTGAGGCAGAGTCGAATGGCAATGCCACGATATCGGCTTCAACAGTTTTGGACATGATCGTGACGCTTCCTCATCCGATGTGGTATTACAATCCGAATAACGGCAATGACATTCTAGAGGAAAGACTTGATTCGCTTTACGCGGATTCATGGTCGCAGATAAAAGATATCGTGTCGATAGATTTTTCAAGCTATAATACATTCGTGATATATCACGCAGGATCGGGTCAGGAATTCAATCCCGGTTATGATCAGACACCGTTTGATATTCCTTCAGTTTTCCTGTCTTCCGGAGAACTTGCAGGAAAGGAAATCATTGCCCACGACGGAACGGTAATAGATAATTGCGTAATATTGCCTGAATGCGAGTGGCAGATCTTTGACGGCAATTGGTATTATGCGGGCATGGGAGGAATATCATGTCTGATGTTCGCTCACAGATTCGGAATACCTAATCTTTATTCGTCGGATGACGGTAAAAGCTGTATCGGAAGATTCGGACTGATGGATCAGGGTTCCGCGAATTTTTCAGGAATGGTTCCTGCGGGTGTTTCTGCATGGGTAAAGGAACTTAAAGGATGGCAAGGTGTCAAAAAACTTGAAACACCTCGAAAAGATATCATTATAAATGCAAACGACTCACTATATAAAATAGATATCAACTCTGATGAATATCTGCTTGTTGAGAACAGGACACCCAAGAATTTCACTTCGAGCAAGAGTGAGATTTACGGTTACGATAGAGATAGTTTGAAAATCAGGTTTTTTTACACAAAATACGGTAACGACACTTTAGAGATTGTTGATAATGGTTTTAAAACTCTCGTTTCGATTCAGGATAACGATTATGATTTCGGACTGCCTCTAGGTTTCGATATTGATAACGGCTCTATTCTTCCAAAAAACAAAGGCGGAATATTGATATGGCACATAGATAAAAGAAAAACAACAGATTATAATATCGAAAATAATAAGGTAAACGATGATTACAAAAACAGAGGTGTTTATTTAGAAGAAGCCGACGGGTCGTTTGACATAGGCAAAGACTATTGGCTTCTTGACAACGGTTACGGGACTGAATTCGGCTGGTATTACGACGCATTTTTTGCAGGAAACGATGTATGGTCAGATTATGCGAACCAAAGTCTGAATAAAGGAGTAGAATTCAGCTCCATATCTTACCCCAGATCTGATACCAATGACGGAATTCAAACCGGAATTAAACTCAGTGGATTTTCTCAGATCAGCAGAGAAATGTTTTTTACATATTCGTTCGAAGAACCGGAAGTATATTTCTCATTAGATCCCGGGCTCGGAAAATCAATTTATCTGCCGGCTTATTTTGATAATGAAATAAGACATTATTTTGTAGGCAGCAATGGCAATTATAAAATTATTGATCAAGATACAGTATTATTTGGCGCATTATCAGATTCTGTATCAGCAGGATTTATGCCTGTTCAGATCGGAAATGATGTCATGACGGTTAGTTCGGATTCAACGAAAATTTTCGTGACAGATATTTCTTCCGGAGAGTTTCAGTCAATAGATGTTCAGGCAAAAATAGTATCGCAACCTGTTGACAGGATTATCGCGGCAGATAACGGAATTTATAAGCTTCACGATGATTTCACATTTGAAAGCATAAGCGATGAATTTAAAAACGCTGAGAAATTATCCGTACTTACCGATGACGGTGATATGCCCGTCTTTATTAAGGGTGAAAATAACGGGATATTGTTTACAATAGACATATCTGAGTTACCTTATATAACTGAAACGAGAACAATGCCTCAAAACTCTGTCAACTACACTTTTATATTGACCGATCAGGGCAGGTATCAAAAAACTCATAGACTTTTCTCTTATCCTATTGACGATCAAACTATCAGACTTGTATGGACGGATACAGACCACGACAAAAAACTGGAGAGTTATTCGGCTGAAGGAAATATTCTGAACCTTAAAAATGAGAACGGAATTTATGAGAACGGATTTCCGTTATACACAGATTTGGGGCATATTTCGAAAGCTTTTGTTTTTGACGGCAATATAGCTGTCATTGATTCATCTTCAAATTATGCAGTTATTTCTTCCGGCGGAGATTATGATAATACAGCTGTTAGAACGATAAACGGATTCGGGGAAAATTCGGGTCTATTGAGCGTAGATGGTTCGGTATTTTTATACAATCACAGCGAAAACGGAATTCTGACTTATCATAAGATCGGAACAGGTACTCTTGACGATTATTTCGACAGGATTAAAGGCGTTGTTGTTCTCATGGATACTATCGAAAACTGCATACCGACTACGATCGTATCAGGAAATGTTTATAACTGGCCGAATCCGGTCAGGGATAACGAAACGAATTTCAGATTTTTCTTAAATGAACCGTGCAAGGTCGGAATTGATATTTACGATATTAACGGCAACAAAGTAGAGACGCTGGATCAGAATTTTACTTCATTTGGTGAATATGCTGAGCTCGTATGGAATGTAAGAAATATTCCTTCAGGAATTTACAATTCGGTACTTAGCTTTGATACAGGTACAGCAGAAGAAAAAAAAATAGTTAAAGTCGCGGTGATCAAATAATGAAAAATTTATATATAATAATATTTTTATTACCGATAATGGCTTTTTGTCAGATGCTGGGACAATACAATCATCCTGAACTTGTATGGAAAACCTACGAAACTGAGCATTTTATCTTTCATTATCATAACGGAACAGAAAGAAGCACGCTGAGGTTTGCTGATGTAGGCGAGAAAGTATATAAGCCGATCACAGAATTATACAACTATGTACCTCCAAAAAAGCTGCATATAATAATTAATGATTTTGACGATACCGCAAACGGCGGTGCATATTATTATACCGATAAAGTATCTTTGTGGGCGCCTTCTTTCGATACGGAACTGAGAGGCAATCATAATTGGTACGCAAATGTATTTACCCATGAATTCACTCACATGATACAACTTCAGGTATCAAGAAAAACATCTCAGCTGATACCGGGCATTTATTTTCAATGGACAGGTTATGAAGAAGAAAAACGGGAAGATGTGCTAACCGGATTTCCGAATGTATTAGCTTCAGCCAATTTGCCGTTCAATATAATTCCGCCATGGTTTGCAGAAGGTATAGCACAAAGCCAGGCACTGGATACTCTATATTATGATTTCTGGGATTCAAACAGGGATATGGTGCATAGAGAAAGAGTTTTAAGCGGTCAGACTTTAAGGTATGAGCAACTGCTTGATTTTATCAATAAATCTTCTCATGAAGCTGAAACAATTTATAATACCGGATTTGCTTTCGTTCAGTACATATATAAAACTTACGGCAAAGAGTCATTATACAATATCACAAAAGAAATGAGCAGGATGTCTGCATTTACATTTGAACAGGCTGTAAAAAGGGCATTAGGAGTTGATGCGGAGGAATTATACAATAGTTGGATAGCTGAAGAAAAGGTCAGATATTCGGAATTAACGAAAAATGTTGAAGATAATTTACTGGAAGGAAAGGATATTTCTGATTCCGCTTTTGTGAATTCTCATCCCAAGTTTTCTCCCGACGGCAAATATTTAGCGTTCTTATCAACAAAAGATACCGGCGAAGCTACATATTACAGAAGAAATCTCTACATAAAAGATCTGAAAACCGACTCAATCAAAATGATAGTTCCTGCAGTGTTATTTTCTTCATATTCGTGGACTCCGGACAGTAAATCAATTTATTTTTCAAAGCAGGATTCTTACAGCATCTACGGAAATCAATTTATGGATATTTTCGTTTACGATCTGGAAAAAGATAAGGAAGAGAAAATCACTAAAGGCTTGAGAGCGGCTAATCCGGCCGTATCGCCCGACGGAAAGAAAATCGCCTTCGTAGCCTCAATTGACGGAACAAGAAATTTATATCTTTATGAAATCGAATCCGGAACTGCAAAAAAGCTGACCGATTATAACGACGGAACGCAATTTTATCTTCCGAACTGGAATAAAGAAGGCTCGAAGATTTTAATTGATAAATCATCGCCTGCATTCGGAAGGAATATAGTGACGGTTGACACTTTGGGCACGGAAACTGAAATTGTTTCCGACGAAAATGACAACAGAGATCCGGTTTTTTCAAAAGACGGAAAATTTGTTTACTATTCAAGCGACAAAACCGGTATCTTCAATATATACAGAAAAAACATTGAGACATGTGAGGAATCAGCGGTTACCAATGTAAGAGGCGGGGCTTTTTTTCCTGAATTGAAGGACGGAGAGCTTGTATATGTGAATTATAAAGGTATTAAACCGAATTTATTTTCAATTAAAGATATAAAGGAAATTAAACCTTCAGAGACTGATTATATAGATTATCAGATAAAGGCACAACCTTATGCTTTTGAGCCTGATATGAGCCTTTTGAAAAGTTCAGTTAATTATGCAAATGATTTTGAGCATATTCTTCTTATTCCGAGGATCGCTTTTGATGACGGAAAGTTCAAACCGGGCATGTATTTCATGGTAAATGATTTCCTTGAAAAAATATCACTTT
>JAKLPX010000407.1 GCA_022013635.1 Candidatus Delongbacteria bacterium | reverse complement strand
TTTTAAATAAAACATCTTCAAGTCCCGTATTCCTGAGTGTTTTATAGGCGGAGGAGATTATTTTTAAAGGATCTGATATCGCAAAACCTATCCGCACATCGCCGTAATCTATTGAAAGGTATCTTGTCACTTGCATTCCTTTTGTTACTCAAACGACAATATAGTAAATCGGCATGTAATTTTCAATATGCAAATTTGTTGAATATTTTTTAGAAATACAAAATATTTTCATTGAAATTAAAAATTCAAGTGATTATATTACAAGTCAATGTTTTCGGCGGAGGAAAATGAGAGTATTATTATTATTGCTGGGTTTGGTTGTAGTTTCATTATCGGTTCATGCGCAAAATGTTATCGCGCAACAGGATGATAAAGAAAAGTCAGGAGATTCAGCCGGTCAGAAGTCTGAGTATAAAATTCAGATCGTTCCGGTTGAAATCAATTCAGATCCGGAAGGAGCCGTGGTTTATATTGCCGACCAAGAGATAGGTCCTACGCCCATTTCGTTTTCGTATCCTACAGGCAAACATAAAATTAAGATTATACGGGAATATTTCGAAGTAATAGAAGAAACTATAACCATAAAATCACCAAAAACTAAAAAGACTTATACCCTTACCGACATGCGGGCAACACTGATAATAAGCACATTCAAAAAGGCAAAAGTGTTTATCAACGACAAGCCGGAAAAAAATGATAAAGAAATAAAACTGTTGCCGCAAGAAGTAAACATAAGAGTTGAGATGACCGGAGCCAATACTCTAAGAAAACAGGTAATTCTTGGAGGAAAAGAGATTAAAACCATTAATATGTATCCCGAATTTCCAACCGGTACGATTCAAGTGGAGGTAATCCCGGACGATGCCGGAATGTATCTATGGGAAACAGGAGAAGAGAAATATATAGGATTAGGGAATAAAATATTCCCCAACTTACCGGCAGGTAACTATAAATTAAAGGTAAGCAGAAAAGGTTATAAGTCTCAAACGGAAGAAATCATACTTGCCGATAAAGCTATTGAAAGAAAGAGTTTTATACTGAAAAAGGGAGCTGATGTAGGCGGAGAATATATATTGGTAAAGGGCGGAAAATTCGGCATGGGAAGCAATGTGAATTTTGACGAAAAACCGATTCATGGAGTAACAGTGAGTGATTATTATATCGGAAAATACGAGGTCACACAGGCTGAATGGGATTTAGTCTTGAAAAATAATCCGAGCAATTTTAGAGGAGACAGTCTGCCCGTAGAAAGCGTCAGCTGGTATGATGCAGTCGAATTCTGCAATAAATTGAGCGCATTTGAAGGTTTGCAAAAGTGCTATTCCATCAGCGGAAAGAATATAAAATGCGATTTCGGAGCGAAAGGCTACCGACTGCCTACCGAAGCAGAATGGGAATATGCCGCGAGATCCGGAAATAATGTTAAAATATATAATTACTGCGGCAGCGACAGTATTCCGGAAGTAGCTGAATACGAAGGAAACAATAACGAATCAACAAAGCCGGTCGGCGGAAAGAAGGCATGCGATCTCGGCATCTTTGATATGACGGGAAATGTAGAAGAATGGTGCTGGGATTGGTATGATCCATACCCGAACAATCAGCAAAATAATCCTACGGGACCCGATAAAGGTTTCGTCCGGATTGTCCGCGGAGGCAGCTGGTACACCAATGAAATATTCTGTCGAGTCCGTTTTCGCAATCTTTATAATCCTGATGAAAGCTATTTCTATCTTGGCTTCCGCGTTGTCCGCAGTAAATGAGGTCACTTTTGAGCGGGACGATGGGGAAAAAATTATATTTAATAGACGGATACGGGCTGATTTACAGAGCATTTTATGCTTTCGGAGCAAAACCTTTGATCACAAAGGAAGGTTTTAATGTATCGGCATTATACGGCTTTTTCTCTTCTCTCTTTAATCTGATTGAGAACGAAGCACCGGAATATATGGCTATTGTGCTTGATACGGCAGCTCCGACATTCAGGCATATTCTTTATCCTGACTACAAAGCTACAAGAGAAAAAATGCCGGAAGAACTGAGAAATCAGATTCCCATGCTTTACGAGATGATTGAAGCAACCGGAATACAGACTATATCAAAGGAAGGATATGAGGCTGATGATCTGATCGGAGCGATTAGTAAAGCAGCTCCCGAATTAGGTTATACTACTTATATTTTTTCATCGGATAAAGACCTTGCGCAGCTTGTGAATGAAAATGTTTTTATATTCGATCCGAAGGATCAGACGATTTACGACAGAGAAGGCGTGAAGCTCAAGTATGGTATTTATCCCTATCAGATAATGGATTTTCTGACTTTGACCGGTGATACTTCAGACAATATCCCGGGAGTGCCTAAAATCGGTAAAAAAACAGCAATAAAACTGTTAAACGAATATGGAACAATTGAAGGAATATTTCAGAATATTGATAAAATAAGCGGTAACGCGGTCAGAGAATCGCTCTTAAACAGCAAAGAAATTATTAAAATCTCATCTGAATTAGTTGCCCTGAAAACTGATATACCGGTTGAATTGGATGAAGATAAACTTCACATTAAAAGCTATGATTTTGAAAAACTCGCCGATTATTTTTATAAATTGAATATGCGAAGGCTTTTAGAATATCTTGAGCGCAAACAGGGAGTGAAGAACGAGAGAACAAAGGATGACAGATACGATCCGGAAAAGTATAATTTCATTGATGTTGAGGAAAGAAAAAGCCTTACTGAATTGATTAAAAGAATAAAAAAAACAACAAGATTTTCAGTGGTAATTGATATTGACGGCGACCATCTGCTCAATTATAAAATTAAAAGCATAGCGATTTCGATTGAGGAGCTTGAGGCTTATTTTATCAGTAGAGAATTTAAGCAGGAAACGGTTCAATTGAGTTTATTCGATACCGAAGAAAAAGATTCCATAGCTGAGTTTCTGTCGGATTTTAAGGAAATATTTGAAAACGACAAAATTACTTTAATCGGTTTCGATATTAAAAAATGTCTTCATGCATTAAAAAATTATGGACTTACCGTAAAATGTAAGCTGTTCGATGCATTAATCGCGGATTTTCTGGTAAGGACAAGCGTTTCGAGCCATGAAATTATCTCAATAGCGCGGCATCATCTGCATCATTTTGCTTTAAACGAAAAAGATCCTTCTTTTGAAAAGAAGATTATTGAATGCGAAAAAGCCGAACTTGTAATGAGAAGCTATTATAAGCTTAAAGAAGATTTATGCGCAAATGACGAAGTAGAAAAGATATTTTACGATATGGAAATACCTTTGTTGAAAATTCTTTTTATGATGGAGAGGAACGGAATAAAAATTGACAGAAGTATTCTTGAAAATATCTCAAAAGAGATGGCGTCCTGCGCAAAAGAACTTGAAAAAACCATTCATATTTTAGCAGGAGAAGAATTTAATTTGGATTCACCGAAGCAATTAAGCGTTGTTTTATTTGAGAAACTTAATCTGAAAAGCGGAAGAAAAGGAACAAGCGGCACTTATTCTACAGACCATGCCATCCTGAAAAGACTTGCTTATGAAAAATTTCCGATAGCAGAACTTTTGTTAAAGTACAGAGAACTTTCTAAATTGAATAATACCTATGCCGGCGGGCTTTTGAAATATATTTTCGAACCGACAGGCAGAATACATACAACATTTTTACAGCATATCGCGACAACCGGAAGGCTTTCATCGGCAAATCCGAACCTGCAAAGTATTCCGATCAAAAACGAAGCCGGCGAGAAAATCAGGACGGCTTTCGTAGCGAAAAAAGGGTATAAGATCATATCTGTCGATTATTCGCAGATCGAACTGAGAATTTTGGCCCATCTGTGCAGGGATGAAAATCTGATCGAAGCGTTCAGCAACGGTATAGATATTCATAAAGCGACAGCATCGAAATTATTCGGAGTAGATGTAGACGAGGTAACAAAAGAAATGCGTTCAAGAGCAAAAACGGTTAATTTCGCTGTTCTCTACGGAAAATCAAAATTCGGTCTGAGCGATGATATGGGAATAAGTTATCAGGAAGCTTCGGATTTTATAGATCTGTATTTCTCTCAGTTTAAAAAGATCAAAGAATACATTGACGATACGACTTTGTTTATAGAACAGTACGGTTATGTGAAAACCATGTTCGGAAGAAAAAGGGAAATTCCTGAGATCCGTTCTTCAAATAAAAACATTAAAAGCGCTGCAATAAGAGCAGCTGTGAACGCCCCAATACAGGGTGCATCGGCTGATATTATCAAAATGGCTATGATTAAGATAGACTCAAAGCTGAACGGTTACGATGCCATTATGCTGCTACAGATACATGATGAGCTTGTTTTTGAGGTTAAAGAAGAGACAGTTGAAAAATTTTCAAATTTCATTAAGCATGAGATGGAAACCGTTTCGGAGCTGTCCGTTCCGCTTGAAGTCAATGTCGGAATCGGCGATAATTGGCTTGACGCTCATTAAGTATTTTTGTTTACATTCTGCATCTATTCAGTCTTGATTGCATAATAACTAATCCATACAACTTTTACAAGATTATAATTATTTTTCCTATTGAATTGTTGGATAAAAATTCTTATCATTTTACTTATTAAAATATAAGGACTTATTATGCTGTCAAAGTATATACCTAAGCACTTTACAGAAATCTATCCGGAATTAATAAAGAGCAGGTTCGTCAGGGAAGAAGGAACCGTTATGTTCGCTGACCTTTCGGGTTTTACAAACCTGTCGGAAAAACTGACTGCAAAAGGCAAGGAAGGATCTGAAGAAATTTCAAGAATTATTAATGAAGTTTTTGAACAGCTTATCTCTTTAACTTCTGACGGCGGCGGATCGGTTTATAAATTCGGCGGCGATGCAATTACAGTATTTTTTCCGAAAAAAGTAAACAGAATGAATGTGCTTATTGCCGCTATACAAATGCAAGAAGCTATAAAAAAATTCGATAAGATTGAAACTATTGCAGGCGAATGTTCTGTCAAGATGAAAATAGGTATCGCTTACGGAATTTCTATAATCGGAAGGCTCGGAGAGGAGAATAAGCAGTATTTCATAGCGGGAGAAATTCTCGACACTGCCTGCGAATGTGAACATAATGCTGTACAGGGCGAAATAGTTATTTCAAAAGATATTGTTGCTGATTTATCAAGCGACAAATATGAAAAAAGAAATGTTTTTTTTAAGCTGAATATTGATCGTCTCAAAGAAGATAAAAATTATAGAAAATTAACTAAAAGAACTCGCGATCAAAAAGACTCTGATTGGTTCAAAGAATATATTGACAAAGAGCTGATCGTCAGAGAAGAATCAGGCAGTATTGAAAAAGGGGAATTAAGAAATTGTGTCGTAATATTCTTAAATTTCACCGGTGTTGAATACGGTAAATCTTTCAATTATAAACTTTTGAACGAGTTTTTCACGCTTGTTGCGCAAACTGCTAACAAATATCAAGGTTTCATAAATAAAATTGATATGGGGGACAAGGGAAATAAAATAATTATGCTTTTCGGTGCTCCTGTTTCGACAGAAAAAAACGAAGAATTTGCTTTAAGGGCCGTTCAGGATATCAGGCTGAATAAACCAAAGGAAATCAACATCAGGATAGGTATCAATAACGGGAATATTTATTTCGGTGTCGTTGGTGCGGAACACAGACGGGAATTCACTGTCATGGGTAACACCGTTAATTTAAGTGCGAGATTAATGGCTTCCGCAGCAGAGAATGAAATTATTATATCATCAAAAATTATGGACAGAGTTCCTGAAATTGAGACCGGAAAGGAAAGGAAATTAAAATTAAAAGGCGTATCCGAACTGTTTTCTGCATTCAGCCTGAAAAAGATGCTTGAAACGAGTAAAAGCAAGCGGTTTAAGCTTATCGGCAGAAAGAGAGAGCAGGAAGAATATAAAAGAATATTAAGTGAAAAACGGGCAGTTCTGATAAACATCAAAGCAGAAGCAGGGCTGGGGAAATCAGTCCTTGTAAACAAACTTTTTGAGGACAGAAAAAAAGAAAGCGAATGCTATCTTGTCAATTGTCTTTCATACACAAAAAACAACCCTTACTATTTAGCGAAGGAATTTATCGCGAAATTTGCTGATGTAAATTTTCTGGATACTGCAAAAGAGAAAATCAGGAAATTAGGAAGTCTATTGAGAACTGTAGGAGAAGAAGATAATACAGATGTATTTGCAGTATTTATGGGCTGGAAAGATCAGGAAGGAAAATCCTCGGACCCCGGCCTAAAAGATCTTTTTACTGAAGTTTCACTAATGCTGTTCAATAAAATTATCTCAGAAGATAAAGCGGTTATTTTCGTTGAGGACGCTCACTGGATTGATAGTGCTTCTGCCGACATTTTCTTAGCCTTATTAAATATCTTAGAAGCTGATAGGAATTGCGGATGCATACATTTTGTATTCAGACCTGACAATATTCTATCTTCTTTTGAAGAAAGCAAGAATGCATATAATCTGGAACTAAAGAACCTGGAATATGATGAAGGTAAAGAATTTATTCTTGAAAAGTTCAATCTAAACACCATTCCGGCAAAAATATATGAACAGATCTCTCAAAAAACTAAAGGTAATCCTTTCTTTATCGAAGAAATACTTCTCGGATTAAAAAACGATGGAAATCTCATACCAGTTACATGTTCAGATCATGACAAAATCAAATTCGATGATAAATTTTTATCAGAGAGGGATAAAAAATTGTCTGAACTGGAAAAATCAACAGTTAAGTACAGATTAAAACCTTCCTTGAAAAGTATAATCATTCCGGACAATGTTAATGATATGGTTCTTGCAAGAATAGATAAGCTTGATGAAAACAGTAAAACCATTTTGAAAATAGCCTCGGTTATTGGAAGGATCTTTCAATTTGATATTTTA
>JAKLPX010000406.1 GCA_022013635.1 Candidatus Delongbacteria bacterium | reverse complement strand
ATTTTCTTTTTTCAAAGATTCCTCGGCTTCATGGACAGAATCAGCTTCAATTTGAACACAATACCCGCAGTCCGAGCTTAAATCCCTCGGAACGGGTATCAATTTATTAACAATATTGTTTTCTGTTAAAATATCAACCGCCCACATCGCATAGTTGGTCGAGTGAAAGAGTATGACGGACTTCCCGCTCACTTTGCATCCCCTGAGATTTCCTTCAGGGCTTCGAGAGCAATATCTACTTCAGTCTTGGTAGTGAATACACTAAAACTGAACCTTACGGTGCCTTCGGGAAATGTTCCGATTCTCTGATGAGCCATAGGCGCACAGTGGAGGCCCTGCCTCGACATGATATTGAAATCGTCGGACAGTCTCATTGTGATATCTGAGACAGAAAGACCTTCTATAGTGAATGAAACTACACCGAATCCGCTGACTGATGAATAACTTTTAAATCCAGGAATACGCTTTGCCGCTTTCTCTATGAAATATTTTTGCAGAGTCTGCTTATGAAGCTGGACAGACTTCAGACCTTCAGGCATACCGGTTATGAATTCGATACCTTTTAATAATCCCGCGATACCTGCGACATTAAGAGTTCCGCTTTCAAATTTATCAGGCAGAAAATCAGGCTGAATTATTTTATCTGACAAACTTCCCGTTCCGCCTTCTTTTATTGATTTGATCTTTTTAATATCGAATGTATCTGAGACTACCATTCCGCTTGTTCCGGTAGGACCGTAGAGATTCTTATGTCCTGTAAAACATAAAATATCAATGTTATCTTCTTTAATATCAATAGGTATAATACCGGAGGATTGCGCACTATCAATAATGAAAATAATATTTCTTGATCTGCACCACTCCCCTACATATTTTATCGGCTGAACTGTTCCCGTCACATTTGACTGATGATTGAGCACGACAGCTTTTGTATCCGGTCTAAAAGCGGAATCAAGCTCGCTGACGGAAATTATCCCCTGTTCATCCCCTTGAAGTACAGTCAATGTTATTATTCCGTCCGTCTCAAGCCTCTTTAAAGGCCGTATCACGCTGTTGTGCTCCATGGATGAAGTGATCACATGATCGCCTGATGATAAAACTCCCTTAATTGCTAAATTAAGGGAGTCGGTCGCGTTAGAGCCGAAAATAACATTCATCGGATTTTTCACACCGAAGAATTTCGCAAGGCTTTTTCTTGCCTGGAATACTATTTTACCCGCTTCAATCGAAAGCCTGTGGCCTGCCCTTCCCGGGTTCGCTCCGATATCGGTCATATAATCAACTACAGCCTCAATAACAGCCGGCGGTTTTGGAAATGTTGTCGCAGCGTTATCAAAATAGATCATTCTATTATTTTGCGGCTTTGATGATTTTATATTCATCTTTCTCTATTATCTCATATTTATATTTCTTGCTTTCTAAAAGTCGTGTAATATTTTCCAAAGAACACTCGCTGTCGGTAAGTACTTCAAATGCTGCTTTTCCGTCACTTACGGCATTCGTTACCATTATTACCGGTTGAGGGCAGGAAAGTCCTCTTGTATCTATCGTATCCATGAATTCCTCCTCCTATGATAATTTTCTTTTTTGAGTCATAGTATATGCAATTATTAAGCAAAATACAAGACCGATTATTGTTCCCCACGCTCCGAATGTACCGATTCCTTTGCCTGAACTGGCCATTGCAAAATTGTGAGAGAATGCCGCTCCTGCTATCATACCCAGCACAAAAATACCTGAATCGGTATCTCCTTCACCTGTTAGTATAAGCTGCCTGCCCGGGCATCCTCCTGCAAGAGAAAAAGCTAATCCGGCCAGTACCATTCCGAGAAAATTCCAAAGATGCATTGAATGAGCTATGGCTTGAGGTTTTGAGGTTATTACACCTGCTGCATCAGTTACGCTTAAAGTAAATCCGGGATGGAATTGACCTAAAATCAGGTTCATAATAAATACTGCTAATGTGAAAGCTGCTACTCCTGAGATCAAATGAAAATCCTTGACAAGTATGATATCTCTTATGGAGCCCATTGTACAGAAACGGCTTCTTTGGGCTAATCCGCCCACTATAAGTCCGGCTATGATGCTTATAATTATAGAAGCATGCATGGATCCGGGTCCTTTTTCACTTAGCATAAGTTTTGAAAAACCAAACACCAGCATCAGAAATAATACTATCATAAATGCCGGCATAATAAATCCTACCGCTTTTGATTGTGAGTAATTTCTTCCAAGACTGTAACCTTTTTTTATGAAAAATGAGCCTATCCCTATTCCAACGATCAATCCCAAAATACCTAAAACGGCATTCCAGTCTCCGCCTGCAAGTCTGATAAATGCTCTCCATGGGCATCCTAAGAATACCAACGCTCCGACCATAGCAAACGCACCTAAAAAAAATCTGATCACTGTTGATGAACCGCCTCTCGGTCTGAACTCGCCTTTTATCATCGAGATCAAAAGTGCTCCGATCATGATACCGATTATTTCCGGTCTGACATACTGAACTACATCTGCTCTGTGAAGCCCTATCGCACCTGCGATATCCCTTTCAAAACATGCAATGCAGAATCCCATATTTGGCGGGTTTCCCATGTACTGTAATAATGCAGCTATTATTCCGATTACAGAACCCGCGATTATTATCCCTGTTCTCGATTTGAAAATATTTTTCATAAAACTTTCTCCTGAATTTATTTATTTTTTTATTTTTATGTGTTTTCGTATTTATTTTAAGCTGTTAAAAAAATGAGTATAATAAAACCTTTACACGAAAAGCACCAATTGAGGATTTGGGCAGCCTCAGCTGAAGCCTTGTTTGAATGTTATTGCAAGTATGGCTAATCTATCGTTTTTCATACATAGCAAAGTTATTTTTTTTAATCAAAAAAGTCAAGAAGTAAAATGATGAATATAATGTATTTTATTTTTTAGTTGACAATTTGCCTTTTTTGTATTATGTTGTATTAAGTTTTAACCAAAACCGCTCAGGTGCCGTTAAAAGCATTGAAATACTTAGTAAAAAGTTTACTCAAAATCAGGAGGTTTCATGAAGAAGATTCTAGTTGCCCTAATGATTGTTGTAGCGGTCTTTTTTATCAGCTGCTCCAAGAACAGTACTTTTGAACCGGAAGATACTGTGGATGGTTCCCAATATCAACGACCGGAATTCATAGATGACAGACCGGAAGATGTGAAAGCCCAATTTACTTTGCTTACCTCCGAAGCTGTCGAATTGGACGAGAGTGCCGCCAAGGGAGCCAAGTACGCCCTTGTTATCGGTATTTCGAATTATGCAGGCACAGTCAACGACCTAAATTACTGTGACGACGATGCCAGCGACTGGGCATCCTTCCTGCAAGGCAAGGGTTATTCCGTAACAAAGATTACAGACCTTGCCGCTACCAAGACTGCTATCGAATCTGCCATGAATACCCTTGCCAGCAGGTCAATAGCCGGAAACGAGATATTCTTCGTATATTCCGGACATGGCTACAACGGCAACATGATAACCACTGATATGTACTACCTGAGCTATACATGGATGGCTGGAAAGTTTTCCAAATCAGCCAGCACCAAGATGGGTTTCACATTTGACGCCTGCAACATAGGCGCTTTTAAAACGGCTCTCGGCAAGGCCGGTGGTCGTGTTGTAGCAGTTGCATCCGGCACCAAAAACTATTCCTATGACGGCGATTCAACCATGAAAAATGGAGTTTTCACTTATTATCAGATACTGGGTTGGAGCTCATATAACTACTTCGAAGGTGACAACAAATATGCCTGCGAAAAAATGATCGCCTGGGGCAAAGCACACGGTGTCCGCTGCACGCCGAGTTACAGCGATACCTATACAGGGAACATGCTGCCATAAATACAAAAAATGTTCAATAAAAGCGGCACAGATGAGCCGCTTTTTTATTCCTTTATTTCCTGTATAATCTGTAAGTCGGGATCAGCCTTTCCGGTGCATAGGAGGATTTTGCTTTTCTTAAACCTTCTTTACCAAGATCCTGCTCTCTGTTGATATATTTGTATTCTGCTTGCAGATAGATCGCCGTTTCCTGATTGATGATTTGTCCTGATCCTTTGTAATCGGCATCATACTTTTCAAAATGAACCGTTGCAGTATCATGTTTTTGTTCGCTGAAAAGGGCGAAAGCGACAAGGTTTTCTTCATAAAATAATAAAAGTCCTTCCAACCCAAGTATTGTGTGATTTCTTATTGCCTTTTCAAGCACATTAAATTCAAGCTGTCTTTCCTCATCGCATATTTCGTTTTGATCTTTGCACCATTTTACAGCGAGATTTAAACAAAGCTCAATATGATCATCTCTGAAAATCTCCGTCTTATAAGATCGGTAATTACGCCTGAATTGCGATATCAGATTTTTTTTCTTTTGCAGTTTTTTTCCGCCCAGTGAGGCTAAATTCTCAGACAGATAGAGATAATCCGAATTACCCTCATCGTAAACCGGTGTGAATTTATCGTTGATTTCTATATTCTTTTCGATATAATCTTCAGGCACAGAAACAAAATTACCTTTGTATCCGTCATTTTCGATCATTTCCGAAATAGCTGACATTTCAGATGCCGAAAATACTTCGCCTAACGGAAACAGCATAAACTGCGAACTGAAATTATAAAACAAAAGCCTGTCTTTATACATCCGCCATTTTAAATTCAGGAAATGACCCCATGAAAATAAGTTCACAATATTATAATCACAAGTATCAAACTGATATTTCCTCAGGTAATTTTTAATATCATCAATATCTTGTGGCTCAATATTTTTAAATTTTGAAAGTTCCAGCTTAATTTTACTCACAATTGCTATCCTTTCCCTTATAAAGGAACGGTGTATAACCTTTCATCTGCTCGAATCCCAACTTAGTATAGAATTTATCCGCCCCCGGCTCTGATATAAGCCCGATCCAGCCGATCTTCTCCGACCTTAACTTATTTACAAGTAATTTTATTATCGTTCCGCCAATGCCTTTTTTCCTATACTCCTTTAATACGGTTACATCCTGAATATAAGCGTCGCTAACACCTTCACTGATCGCTCTGCCCATTCCGATGATCTGTTCCCCTTGTTTTGCGATTGCAAACAGATGAGTATTTTTTATTATATCTTCAACGAAGGAATCATTACCGTCTTCTTCCAAAGTCCACCAGCCGGCTTGTTTATACAGAGTAATTATTTGTTGTTTATCGGCTTTTTTTACGATTGAATACTTGATATTCATTCAACTTTCCCGAATTTTTTATTAAATGTAGCAATTAAAGGTTATAAAATCAATGCACTAGTTTTTATTTTTTATTCTTAGTGAACAATATAGATAGAAACTTTATCCAAAACCGTACTATTCAATCGTCCTTGCCAAACGGAAACCGTACTTGTAGCTGATGCCGGACGGGATGCCGAAACTACGATTTACGCAACGAATTTCAAGATCTGTATTTGTCCAGCAGCCTCCTCGTACAATACGATCGGATCCGCCTGCAGGACCGGTCGGATCGGTTGCGCTTGAACTTGAATAAGCATCATACCAATCCCATACCAATTCATAGACATTACCTGTCATGTCATGTAAGCCCAGCTGGCTAACACCGGACGGATAACTGCCGACTGTGGTTGTCTTGCCGACATTCGAGTTATAATTACATAATGTATTTGACGGACTTTCATCACCCCACGAATAAATCCTGCCGTCGTTATATCTTACAGTATATTCCCATTCAGCTTCGGTTGGCAGTCTGTATCCGTTTGTGCCCCAATCGCAAATAACTTCATCCCAGAACTGATTTGGGCTTGTAGGTACTGAACCCCAGTCGTCAGGATTTGTTGAACTTTCAATAGTGTAACAAGGATTAAGTCCTTCGGCAATGCTTCGTCTGTTACAGTACACAAGTACATCATACCAACTTACATTATATACGGGATAGCCATCTCCGACTCCGTAGCCGGTCGGAGGACTGCTACCTATTATGTCTATCCATTCATTTTGCGTCACTTCGAATTTTCCCATAAAAAAACTTCTTGAAATAGTTACCGTATGTACAGGGGTGGCGACATCAACCAACCCCATATCGAATGTGCCGCCGGGAATGAAAACGAAACCGTACGGAGCAATTCCTTGAACTGATACACCGATATTTATATAGCCTGCGTCAGCACTTAGGCAGGTTATGTTTTCCTGATACAATTGTGCCGCAGCAGGTTTAACGCGGACATATACAATTACATTCAGATTTCCTTCGGTCGGAACAAATTCAAAGTCCGTTGAAATAAAATCATGACCGGGAGTTTTTGAAATTTCATATACCGTCGAACCGTTGGTAGAAACTACTACATTACCTTTCAAATGTTCTCCAGTCAACTCAAACGAATGTTCAAACGAATAAGAACCTACAGTAATATCTCCAAAATCTAAATTATATGTACTTGAATACAGCACAGGTTTTTCGACTCCGACACAGTTAACCGATACGCTTTTACTTGTTGCATAGCTTGAGGAACAATCAATATTTCCGGAATATGCAACTGCTTCTGTAGGCATGATTCTGACATAAACCGTAGAATTTACGCTGCCGGAGCTTGGAATATAGGATAAAGAGGCTGTTGTATAACCTAATCCTGAAGTTTTAGAAATTTCAAAACCCCAAGGAGGTGTTACTACCAAATCTGCAATAAGGTCGGTTCCGGTCATCTGGAAAGTTTTCTCCGCACTGTAATAGTACAAGAAGGTATCGTCAAAATCCAGGATGGAAGGAATTACCGTGATTTCTGACGGTGGAGCCGTAGCGGTACAAAGCAAAGATACAGTTTTACTGATCGCGCCGATGCTCGAACAATCAATATTTCCGGAATATTCTCTTAATTCGGTAGGTTGAATCTTTATGTAAACCGTGGCGTCAACATTGCCAAGAGTCTGAATAAAAGTAAGAGAATTCGCTTGATAGCCTAAATTTTCAGATTTTGATATCTCAAAACCTGAAGGAGGAGTTACTGTTATGCTTTCATTCATGTTTCTGCCGGTAAGCGTAAATGATAGAACAGGAGAATATGTGTCAATCTGAACATTTCCAAAATCAATATTGTTCGGATCTACAGTGATTACCGGCTGCAGTGTTCCTACGCAATTTACGCCTACAT
>JAKLPX010000405.1 GCA_022013635.1 Candidatus Delongbacteria bacterium | reverse complement strand
GCTATGGAAGATTACACTATTGATATTATGTTGAGCAGCGGTCCTTCCGCAAACAGCGTTCAGTTGCAATTACCGAAATTTACTTTAATCGGAGCGACCACAAAAGCAGGAAACCTGACTTCTCCTTTGAGAGCAAGATTCGGAGTATCGTGCAGAATGAATTATTACGGAGCCGATGACCTTTTTAAAATTTTACAAAGATCATCGAAAATTTTAAATATAGAAATTGACGAAGAAGCCGCTTTGGAAATTTCTAAAAGATCAAGGGGAACTCCAAGAATTGCAATCAGGTTACTCAGAAGAATAAGGGATTTTGCTCTAGTGAAACATTCAAGCAAAATCACAAAGAAAATAACTATACTCGGTCTTGAGTCACTGGATATTGACGAAAGAGGACTTGACGAGATGGATAGAGCAATAATATTGTCCATGATTGAAAAATTCAACGGAGGTCCGGTAGGAATAAGAAATATAGCAGTTGTAGTCGGAGAGGAAGTAGATACTATTGAAGAGGTTTACGAACCATATCTTATTAAGGAAGGCTTTATTCAAAGAACGCAAAGAGGAAGAATAGTAACCGAAATGGGTTATAAGCATTACGGAAAAAGATTTGTAAAACACGATTTGGAATTACTATAATGTACGATGTTTCAGACTATGACTTTATTTTACCGAAAAAATTAATTGCCCAGAAACCTTTAAGTAAAAGGGATTCGTCGAGACTTCTTACCATTGAGAGACAAAATCAAACAATCAATATCAGTAAGTTTTTTGAAATAGAACGGTTTTTCAAAAAAGGTGACATATTAGTTTTGAATGAAACAAAAGTAATCCCCGCCCGAATTTTCGGAAAATCCGAAAGGAATTCTTCAATTATTGAAATGCTTTTATTGAAAGAAATAGAAGAAAATGTATGGGAAGTAATGGTAAAACCGGGTAAAAAAATAAGAATTAACGATAAAATACTTTTAGAAAAAGGTGTTTGCTGCTTAATTCGTGGAGTTACTTCATACGGGAATAGAATAGCTGTTTTCGATTGTAAAGATAATTTTTTTGATTATATTGAAAAATTCGGAAAAATTCCGCTGCCGCCATATATAGAAAGACAGGATAATCTTGTAGATAAAAAAAGGTACCAAACCGTCTATGCAAAAGTTCCGGGTGCAGTTGCCGCTCCTACCGCAGGTCTGCATTTTACGAAAAAACTTCTTGGTACTTTGACCGCAAAAGGCGTTATTATTGTAAAAATTGTTTTACATGTCGGAGCGGGAACCTTCAGGCCCATAAAATCTAAATCTATTTTGGATCACAAGATACATAATGAGTTTTTTGAAGTGCCTAAATGTAGCGCAGATTTGATAAATAAAGCGAAAGAAAATGGAAATAAAATTTTTGCAGCCGGAACAACAGTAGTCAGAACTTTAGAGACAGTATCGGATAAAAATGGTTTTATTAAAGCCGATAATGGAGATACCGATATTTTCATATATCCCGGGTACAATTTTAAGGCAGTTGATCATATTATTACAAATTTTCATCTTCCGAAGTCCACTTTAATATTATTGATATCTGCCTTCAGCTCAACCGAATTAATTAAAGAAGCTTACGAAACAGCGATAGAGAAAAAGTTTAGATTTTATAGCTATGGTGATGCAATGTTGATTTTATAAATTAAATAAATTAGGAGTTTTGTGATGATTTGTCCAAATTGTAATACAATGAATCCGAATTCAATAAAGAAATGTATCAAATGCGGCGAGAAATTGGATAAAAGTTTAGGCGGTTCTGCAGGAGTTAAATCCACTGTCCTTACAGGCGGCCCGACACTAAAGCAAAAAGAAAAATCGGTAAAAACCGAAAAACCTCCAAAACAATCAAAAGTAAACGGCGAACAAGAAAAGAGCAGTAAAGGGATGCTTATAATACTGTTGCTTTTGGCGATTGCTTCATATTTCGTCTAGGTAAACAGGGAATATGTAATGCAATATCTTGCCGGATTAAGCGAAGCAGATTCGCTTAATACTCAAAACGACAGTTTAAATATTGGTCTTGATTCCATTAAAGAAGAAGATGTTGCGCTCTACAGAGAAATGAAAAAGTCAAGACAGGATACGACTCTTTATAAGTCTTTATCAGATGCAGATAAAGCCCAGTTAAATAAAAAGAAGAAAAGTTACAACAATAAGTTTTATTACGCAAAAGATAATAAAAAAATGATTTTAATTCCCGGGCAAGCTTTTAAAATGGGTTCGGACAATGGATCTGATATAGAAAAACCGGAATATTCTGTAAAGGTTAAAGATTTTTATCTTGACGAAACCGAAGTTACAAACGCTCAATTTAAAAAGTTTCTGGAAGAATCTAAGTATAATCCTAAAGGCAGCTTGTCTCATTTTCGCGACAGAAGGTTTAACAAGGATGATATGCCGGTAGTGGATGTCGTCTATTATGATGCAATTGCTTATTGCGAATGGGCAGGTAAAAGACTGCCTTCAGAAAGAGAATGGGAATGTGCTGCGAAAGACAGCCAGAATTATGAATACCCGACCGGTACCGACATGACCGATAAAGACGCAAGATTCGGATTAAATATTACAATCGGTTCTCCTGTGTCGGTAAAAAGCTACAGACCGAATAAATTCGGGATTTACGATTTGGCCGGTAATGTGAGTGAATGGGTACACGGAGTAATATCCCAATATCCCGGAAATATTACAATGTCAAGAAGCTACGGCAAGGACAGGATTCCAAGGGGTGGATCATGGATGAGTCCAAAAGAAGATTGTAAAACTTACAGAAGGGCGATACTTGATATTTCTAAATCAACCGGTAATATTGGATTTAGATGTGCAATAGGTAAAGACGAAGTTATAGAGCTTATCAATAAATAACAAGCTGCATGTTTTAATGAAATCAAAGGTAATACAATGTGGATTACTCTGCCCGAATATTTGAAAAAAATTAATGAGGATAGCAAAAAGTATTTTTCAATTAACGAAAATATTTTAGAAGTAAACGAAGAAATAATTCCGATAGATTTTAATAAAATATTTGATAACAATGATAAACTTTTGAAATTTGAGATCGGATTCGGTAATTGTGAATCATTAATAAAGCTGGCTTTGAAATATCCGGAAATTAATTATTTTGGTATTGACAGAAAGATGGATCGGATTCGGACGGCTTTGAGTAAACTTAACAAGAGAAAAAAAATTCACAATCTGACAATTGCGAGATTGGGAACTGATTATTTGGGTAAAATAATCAATCCGTCAACATTTGACGAAATAATTATGAATTTCCCCGATCCGTGGCCTAAGAAAAAACACCATAAAAACAGGACATTATGTACGGAATTTTTGATTGTTCTAAACAATATGTTAAAAAAAGACGGATATTTCAGGTTTTCTTCAGACCATGAAGAATACTCTATGGAAGTTTTAAGTCTTTTTGAAAATTCAGAGTTATTCAGAAACGCTTACGATTGTTCCTTAAAAAACGAGATTAACGACAGAATTGAAACCCAGTTTGAGAGGCACAAGAAAAGAGAAGGATTTAAAATTTATCATCTAAAATTTCAGAAAATATAAATTTTAAAGAAATATTTATTTTAAAAGAGATCGTTTCTTTTTTTTTGTATGAGAAATTCTTTCCCTTCTCTTTATTACGCTGTTTAAAGTAATATAATAGATGAAAGGATAAAAAATCACACCTACAATAATTCCTCCGATGGTTACCATTTCAAATAGTATAAGTATTTCTTTTCCTACTTCATTGAAATTGCTTACGGAAATATGAACAAAAAGGTTCTTAAATTTTTCATAAGAAAATTCATGAAGAATAAAAATTCTACCCAAAAAATGCTGAGCATAGAATACCGGCATAGCAGTTATCGGATTCGTTAATGTAGTACTGCCGATGACTCCTGCGAGTTTATTGGTTTTGAATATTGTACAAACTAATAAAATGATAAGGGTTTGAAACGGAATTATCGGCAAGAAGCCAACAAATACTCCCATCGCTAATCCATGAGCAATATTCTGCGGAGAGTCTTCTTTTCGTACGAACAGTAAAAAATAATACTTTACTGCTCTGAGCAATCTTGTTATCAACGGGTGCTTTTTCTTATATTTTTCTGTATCAATTTTCAAATTATTTACCTAAAATCTGAATTTATCCTTTAAATAATTGTTTAAATTTTCAATTTTTATTCTTTCCTGATTCATCGAGTCTCTGTCTCTTACCGTAACTGATTTATCTTCCAGACTGTCAAAATCGAAAGTAATACAGTATGGCGTTCCGATTTCGTCGTGTCTTCTATATCTTTTTCCAATGCTTCCTACATCGTCGAAATCAATATTCCATCCGAATTCTTTCAAAAGAGCCATATATAATTTATATGATTCTTCAGATAATTTTTTTGCCAGAGGAAGAACTGCGACCTTAAAAGGCGCTAAAGCCGGATGTAATTTAAGAACGATTCTGGTATCATTTTCTCCTATAATTTCTTCGTTATACGCATCACATAAAATCACGAGAGCGGTTCTCTGAACTCCTAACGAAGGTTCAATAACGAAAGGCACGAATTTTTCTTTTTGCGACTCGTCGAAATATGATAAATCTTTTCCGGATAAATTTATATGTTGTTTAAGATCATAATCGGTTCTTGAGGCGATTCCACATAATTCGCCCCAACCGAACGGATATCTGTACTCAACATCGGTTGTTGCGTTGGAATAAAATGCCAATTCGTCTTTTTCATGGTCTCTCATTCTTAAATTCTCGGAATTAATGCCGATATTTAAAAACCAGTTGTAAGTGAAATTTTTCCAGAACACAAACCATTCAAGTTCTGTACCGGGTTTACAGAAGAATTCCATCTCCATCTGTTCAAATTCTCTTGTTCTGAATATAAAATTTCCTGGAGTGATTTCATTCCTGAATGATTTTCCGATCTGACATATTCCGAAAGGAATTTTTTTTCTTGAAGTAGTTTGGATATTTTTAAAATTAATAAATATTCCCTGGGCGGTTTCGGGTCTAAGATAAATCAGTGCGCCTTCACCTTCAATAACCCCCTGCTCTGTTTTAAACATCAGATTAAAAGCTTTAGGCTCAGTCCAATCGTTTGCACCGCATTTACTGCATAAAATTTTATTTGAAGTAATAAATTCGAAAAGATCTTTTGAAGGGGTAAATTCACCTGCCCATTTCTGAGGAAATAATTTTGTTGAGTTTTTCTCATTCCAGTCTTCAATATGCTTATCAGCTCTTATTCTGGATTTACATTTTTTACAATCCATTAAAGGATCAGAGAAATTACCGACATGCCCTGATGCTTCCCATACTTTGGAGTTCAAGAGAATTGCAGAATCTAATTCGATATTTTCCGGTCTTTCTTTAATAAACTTTCGTCTCCATGAGTCTTTAATATTATTAAGAAGTTCCACTCCCAAAGGTCCATAATCCCAAGTATTCGCCAATCCTCCGTAAATTTCAGAACCCGGATAAACAAAACCTCTTCTTTTTGCAAGAGAAACGATTTTATCCATATTTAATTCGCTCATAACTCTCCCTACCAATCCAAATTAATTTCATCTTTTTTGCTATTTTGTTCCTTAAAAGTATTCAGAATTTTAATAGCTTTCTTATTTTTCAATTCCGCGGATATTTCATAATAATCAATCGCTCTTTTCATTTCATTTTGCTCAAGATAAATATTTCCGAGCTCAAGATAGGCGTCGGAAGAAAATAACGGATCATTTGTGAAATTTTCAAGGATATTCAGAGCTATGTCAGGTTCATTGATCGAGATTGCAACGGCATTTTTAAATATAATATCTTTATTGTCAGGGTAAATATTCAATATTTTTGCAAAATATATTTGTGCATTATTGAAATCCTTAAGGTTATAATAGGAGATACCTAATCTTTTATAAATTTCGATGATTTTGTTATCTATATCGAAAAGGCTGTCCGGAAGATTTAAGTTCTTTTTATAATCCTGCAAAGATTCATTGTAATAATTTACAGCCGGCAGGTACTTCTTCGAAATATCGTAAATATATGCGGTATTAAAAAGTTTTTTAGCGTTCTCCAATGTATCTTTATAAGTATTTTCAATAAAGAAAATGTCCTGAATACCTTTTTTAGTCGAAAACATAAATATATTCGATGCGTGATTTGACCTTGAATTTCTAAATTTGATTTTGCCGAATATAGAATCATACTCCTTTAGTTCCGAAAGTATCTTCATAATTGATTTGTTCAGATTGTCGTTCTGCAAACTTGTCAGCATTTCCATTAACGAATAACCGGCTATTTCCAATATTTTGGGATTTCGATTATATGAGTTTTTAAATTTATAAACAAAGTCGTTGTATTTTGAATTCTCAACGCCGTAGGAGCTTTCTTTTATGAAAACGAGGCTGTCAGCATTGGTTGATAATTTGTTAAGCATTTTGAGATCGTCCCATCCGTAAGTGCCCAGCGTATTCGCTTTGAAATTGTAATATGAAACCTGAGATAAGACTGATTCTATATCAGGATTAGGTGTCGGCAGAAAAAAGGCATCAACAATTCCGGCCGGAACAGTCTTGATCGAATCGCTTGACATATATTCTTCCGTATCAAGAGAATCAATGGTTAATATTCTTTCGCGAATTCTCTGAAGCTGTTTATTAAGATCAAATGTTTCAAAATACCATTCAGTCGAGATTATTGCGCATCCTTTTTCAATAACTTTTTCAATAAAACCCGAAACCGATTCGTTTCCGTCCTCGGTCATCGGAGCTAAAACCGCAAAAGTTTTATAATTCAAAGAGTCTATTGCAAATTCAGCTATAGTTTTTCCCAGTGTATATGAGGTAGTATTCAACTGAAAAACATATTCCGATATTTCAGAAATATCTTTTGCGGATGCGGTCGGAGATAACAAAGGAATATTTTTAAGCGTGGATATTCCGGCCAAAGCAGCGGTTGCATCGGATCTTAATTCGCCGACTATCAGGCTATATCTTGAAGAATTCAGCCTGTCGAGAACTTTTTTAGTCATTGTTGTTATTTTACCTTCAGAATTCACAATGTCAAGTTTAATCTTTTTCCCCTTTGTATTGAGTGATTTAACAGCGAATTCCAATCCTGAAAGTATATCTTTTCCAGCGTCTTTGTCAATTCCCGACAGAGGTAAAACCGCCAGTATTTTTAATGCATTTTTGCTTTGCTCTATATAGGATAACACATCTTTGTCAAATGTTTTCTTGATGATGTCATTATAGTCATCTTCAGTCAGTTTGTAGTAGATAAGAGTTTCCAGCAATGTTCTGGAATTTTCGGAAATATTAGGTTTGGAAGAATTCAACAACCTTGTCAGGATTAATGCACTTTCTACCAATTCATCCAACTTAATTTCAGAAAGGGCTAAATAATACATAGCATAATCCTTTACATTTGAATCGTCGGATTTTTCGATTATATCGTGAAATAATTTTTTGCTTTCTCTGTAGTCATGCATTTTATAGAAAGCAATGCCTCGGTACAAAGCCGAAGGCAGGTTATTTTGCGGAGATTCTTCCAGTTCGATAGTAAAATTTATAAGTTCCGGGTAATAGCCGGAATCGTATAAATTCTTTACTTTGTCAAGATTTATACAATAAATCTGTGCGCAAAACAATATTATAAACATGAAATAAGATTTCATTAATAAATCCATTGGTTTATTCTACTGTTACGCTTTTTGCGAGGTTTCTGGGCATATCAACATCAAATCCCTTCGCTGCCGCAATATAATATGCCAGAAGTTGCAGAGGAATTACCGTCAGAATCGGGGAGAGCAGGTTCGTTGTTTCGGGAATCTTTATTACAAAATCCGATATTTGATCAATTTCTTCATCACTATGGCTCGCAATAGCGATTACAATCCCATTTCTTGCTTTGACTTCTTTAATATTGGTAATAACCTTGTCGTAAATGGAATCTTTTACAGCAATAAAGACCACTGGCATATTTTCATCAATCAAAGCTATTGGTCCATGTTTCATTTCGGCTGCAGGATATCCTTCTGCATGAATATAAGAAATTTCCTTTAATTTTAATGCCCCTTCAAGAGCAACAGGAAAATTATACCCTCTTCCCAAATATAAAAAATTCTTTGCGTCCTTAAATTTTTCCGCAATCTCTTTGATGACATGAGAATTTTCTAAAATAGATTCCACCAGGGCAGGAAGAATTTTTAATTCTTTAATTATTTTGTATCCCTGCCTGAAAGACATGTTTTTATGTCTTGCTATGTCAATGGTTATCAGAGCCAGCACTATAACTTGAGAAGTAAACGCCTTCGTTGAAGCAACTCCGATTTCCGGTCCGGCGTGCAGATATACACCTGCGTCGGTTTCTTTTGAGATTGTTGAACCGACTACATTGCATATCCCTAAAACTATAGCGCCTTTCCTTTTCGCTTCTTTTATAGCTGCCAGTGTATCTGCGGTTTCACCGGATTGAGAAATGGCTATAACTACCGTTCTCGGTG
>JAKLPX010000034.1 GCA_022013635.1 Candidatus Delongbacteria bacterium | reverse complement strand
TTTTAGTCGAGTGATTGCGAGATTTTGTATATTCATCACCATAAAAACAGTATGAACATCTCAAATTGCAATCTTCAGTTAATGAAATAACCATTTTTTTAATTGGAGTCTTGTCCTGAATAAGTAATTCTTTATATGTATTTTTTCTTATTAATTCAGGAATTAATTCTTTATGTATTTATAAATAATTGTTCCCTAATTGGCAAAAATTTATTGTAAACATTTACTAAAGTTGTACTGTCATAATTAGAATTCATTTCATATCTTTCAACAAATTCTTTAGCTGAATAATTTAACAAACCATAAATCAAATTATAAATCACTTCATCAACTTTTAATATTGATGATGAGTTAGATTCATATATATAATAATTATCATAACTTTTATATTTTTTTATTATGTATTTTTTTTTATGCACTTGATTCTCCTCTTAATTAAAACTTTAACAATAAACCCTACAACTATCGATTTTGAATATCCATTCTGAAAAACATCCACAGATACTAATTTTTTAGTGGATGTTTTTCAGTGAATACTATTTTTTTTTCATATAATTGTTACTTAATACCTGGATTGAAAGCTCCGATATTTGTAACTGACATATGACTATTGTAATTTGCATCGAACCCAATATAAGCACTACATGAGCAATTAACCCATGTTTGAGTACAACCATTCCATGCTCCACCTTTAACCTTTGTCAATTCGTCACTAGATAGAATTTTCAATTCAAATTCTTTCATCTTTTTTTTCCATTTTTTTAGTTTTCATTTCCATTTTCAATCTGCGTCCAGATTCTTTTTTGCAATTGCGACCGCAAATTTACTGCATCAGCCCCCTATTGTCAAGACAAAAATAACGCATTTTGAACTTTTTTTTCATCATTGGCATTCTCTTCAGGTGTAGCCACATGCGTAAATTCATGCTTGATACCTCTTTTGCCTTAACACAGTAAAAAGGTAGCCGCCATATAAATAATTGTAGTGAATTTTTCAAGTTTCATTCCAGCTAAAGCCTGAGAATAAATTGATTCTTCCATAATGATACCTACTGATTGTTTATTATTATTTTTGGTCTTATTACCCCTGTCCTCAGTCGTGTAGAACCGAACATTGCCGCATTTTTGCCTTCTGATCCTATAAATAAATCTTTTAACTCGGTGGAAATTTCTATATCTCCAAAACCTTTCCGATCTTCTTAAAAGATACAAGTATGCAACAAAAAAAGATTTATCTAAGTCCGAATGTACTGAACGGGACAAACTTTTTCTCTCTTGAAGCCAGTACCTGATTTTTTGAAACAAATTCATCCTTTTTAAAATTAATATATTTTTCCAGCACAACATCGGGCATATTTAACTCTTTTCTCAGATTGATTTCTATAGGCTCATTTGCATAATCATGATCTTCCTTTATAAGAACAATACCTGTTTTATCAATACTCTCAACAATCCCGCCTACAGTTGCATAAAATATTTTTCTCTACCTCTGCAGTCAAACAAGATCGGTCTATCAGTATTGATCTCATAGATCCCTGAATTATTTTTGTTTGAAAGAACAAAATTATTTTCCAGAATTATCTCAAAATGCCCGCCTGACTTTGTATAAAAATGTTCACCGCCTTTTATCATTCTTCTTCATTGTTGGACATATCAACCAGCCTGATCACAGATTTATTCATTTTTACAGGTCCCATCGGTACTATTGAGTATCCAATCTCTTTTAGAGAATTATCCATATATGATTTGATCGCTTTATCTTCGTCAATAAGGGATAAAACGCCTGTGTGCGGAGATTTGAAATTTCTGTCTATATAAAACTTTGTAACACCGGAAGACAAAATACTCTCATTCAATAAATAAATAATTTCTTCTACTGAATCCGTACCTGCAAAAATTCCACCCGCACCAATGATAATATCAACATCTGACATTTGAAAATATCTTCTTTTTTCAAATTCGGTTTCTTCGTTCAATACAAATATTTCTTCCCATTTTCCGAATACCGAATATATTTCCTTTCTACGCTTTTCTATAAAATTGATATTGGAAATGTCAAATTGCATTTTCTTATGACTGATCCAAGCTGTTTTGATACCTTCAACTGCGCATGCCGATTCGATCAGTTTTTCACAGGTTTTATCAGGCAGATGAGAGGGATTGAGAGTTTTGTTTCCTATATAATTTCGTATTATATTCTCATTGATCTCATCAGGAATATGTTTTTTAATTTTTTCTATGCCGGTCTCTTTAAGAATATTTGATATTGAGTAGCTAAGTCCGATATTTGCGGAAACTGTACGGCTTGTTGTCTGCCCGATCTGAGTAAAAATATCAGTCGTGGCTCCGCCGATATCAATCAAGATGATGTTCTTGTTTAATTTTTTATTAAGCAATGATAAAGTTTTCTCAACTGCCAGCGGTGTAGGAAGAATGTCCAATTTGACTTTTTCTTTTAACATTTTATAGCCGGGTGCATTCTCAATCACTTTTTTTATAAATAATTCATGAATTTTCTGCTTTGCAGGGATCAAATTTATTTCATTTATGTTGGGTCTGATATTTTTTGTGAAATATAGATCATATTTGTCCTCAAGCATTTGTTGAATATAAGTCCGGCATTCAATATTACCGCAGAAAATAAAGGGTATCTTGTTTCCTTTATTAAATTTAGGTTCAGGGTCCGACAATAAGAGAACCTGCGACTGGAGTATAGATCCCCATATCCCGCCTCCGTCAACTCCTCCTGCCATCAGAATCATATCCGGTTTGTTTTCTGCTATCCTGCGGATTTTCTCGAAATTACTTTTTTTATCGTCGGCAGTAAAAGTTTCGGAAATTATTCCACCCGCCCCATAAGCGGTCATCTGCGCAAGCTTTCCTGTCTCTGCCTTAGTTAATCCGAAAACCATTATCTGAAGCCCGCCGCCTGCTGAACTTGTTGTGTACAAAGGGATAATAAAATCTCCCTTATTGTCTAATATTCTAATTCCGGATTTATTCTGAATTTTTTTAGCTCCATTTTTAAGAGCAATATTTACATCTTCAAAAGGATATTCAACTGTAGTTGGCACGATCTCATAACAAATGTATAAAAAATTACTTTCAGTTTGTTCTATCAAAAGAACTTTTGTTGTTGTACTGCCTATATCAGCCACGAGTAAGTATTTGATTTTACACTCCTGTTATTTTCATAACAAATATATTATCATTTTTCAAAAATATCTTTATAATTCTGATGAAATACCGTTTCTATATTATGAGTTCATTTAAATACTCGACGAAATATAAAAGTTTCGTCCCTAAAAAGAGAAACCTTATTTTTCTCTTTGAACTATTTTATTTTGCTTATCTAAACTATATTGCCAGGCAATAAACGCATCAGCGATTGGTA
>JAKLPX010000404.1 GCA_022013635.1 Candidatus Delongbacteria bacterium | reverse complement strand
TGTCGTCATCATTTTCATGATTATATTTAATATGAACAGGAAGAGTATCATCCCTAATGACATGAAGAAAGGAAAAATATGCTCCCTGAGTATATAAAACGAAATTATTCTCATTCGTTGTCTAGGAAGAGTATCAAAATAGCCTTAAAATTCATACTAACCGCCCATTTTCTTATATCGCTTTAAAATATAAACAAATACCTTACAATTAAAACTCTTTTATTTAAAATATTTTCCATTATTCTGGAAAATATTTATCCATGCAGGTCGGGCATATACTGTGGCTGAATGATGCCTCTGAATGCTTATCTATATATGATTCCATCTGTCCCCAGGACCCGTCATTATTCCTGATTTGTTTGCAGTAGGAACATATCGGCAGCAGCCCGCTTAAAACCCTTATTTTATTTTTGGCGTCTTCCAATTCTTTGTTTTTTCTGCTTATCTCGTCTAATGCGATTTTCAATTCCCGATTTATCCGTCTCGTTATAGTATTTGACCGAATAACAAGCGCAAGAGCAGATATTATTACTATAGACATGATGATCATAAAGACTAAAAAGATGTTCTGTTTTTGCAGTAAAAGTTCCTGCAGTTCATTTTCTTGTTCTTTCTTCTGCATTTCAATTTCCTGAAAAGCAATTTGCTTTTCCTTCTTTTCCGTTTGGTACTTTGTTTCCATCTCTTCAATTACCTTGGTCTTTTCATTGTTGAAAAGGCTGTCTTTGGTAGCTATAAATTTTTGGGAGTATTCAAAGGCATTTTTATAGTTTTTCAGACCCGACCATGCATGGCTTAAATCTTCATATATAGTGTTTTCATGCGGTAAAGCACCGATTTCCTTTGCTATTTTGAGAGAACTTTCAGCATTTTTAATAGCCATATTATATAAGTCTGTTTTTTCGTCTGTATTTTTCGATGAATCCGCCTGAGTGAGATACAAACTTGTAATACATCCCCGCACAAGCACGATACCGTTTTTATCGCCGAATGCTTCTTTTATTGCCAATGATTTTTGGTAACACTCAAGCGCAAGGCTGTATTTTCCCTGTTTTTTATAAACCAGTCCGGTGTTATTGTATCCCATTGATAAACCTTTCCTGTCGCCAAATTCCTCGTTGAGTGATATTGATTTTTTAAAATATTCAAGGGCTTCATCATATTTCTTTTGTCTAAAAAAGATCCCTCCGATATTGGAATAACTGCCTGACATCCCTCGTCTGTCTCCGATACTCTCCTTTATCTTTGCAGATTTCTTGTAATATTCAACTGCTTCTGTTAAATTATCCTGATAATAGTGGATGTTCCCGATATTATTGTATAATGTGGCTATTCCACTTTTATTATCCAGCTCTTCGTGCAGTTTTAATGATTTCGTATGATATTCGAGAGCTTTCGTATAATCGCCCTTATCTTTATAAACAAGTCCGATGTTATTCAGGCTTAAAGATATCCCACTCTTATCGTTTATTTCTTCATATATTTCCAATGCTTTTGCAAAATATATTATCGCTTCGGAGTAATTTCCTGTGTCTTGGTAAAATGATCCAAAATTAATATAAGTATCGCCCAAGCCCTCTTTATAACCTATTTGTTCAGATATTTTTAACGATTTATTGAAATACTCTGTAGTTTTGTTATAATCGCCTTGATACCAGTAAACCATCCCGATATTATTGAAGCGTTTAGAAATTCCCTTTCTATCTCCCAGTTCCTCATGTTTTAATAACGACTTTAAATAATATTCAACGGCTTTATCATAGTTCCCTTTAATCAGGAAACTGTTTCCAAGATTATTCAGACAAATTGCAATAAATTCCTTTGACCTAATTTCTTCCGAAATAGTTAATGCCTTTTTATAAATTGCTATTGCCGATTCCGGCAGGCTGTTCTCGTACAAACTTCCTAATTCGATGTATAATTTTACCATGGCAGTGTCTTTTTCTGCTTTTGACAATAGAGTTTCCAGGCTGTCAATTTTTAATTTGTCCTGCGCAGACACATTAAATACAATAAAACAAAATATTAAAACCAATAAATATCGCATAATCTTATGTCCCATAGTCCTCATTATCTGATCGTTTGACCGCATCGTCGCCTATCGGCAGTGTAAAAATAAAACTGCTTCCTTTTCCCAATGCGCTTTCAACTCTGATTTTACCGTTGTTTCTTTCAATAAATTCTCTGCATAAAACTAATCCCAATCCGGTGCCTTTTTCATTATGGGTGCCTGTTGTTGACAGTTTGAAATCTATATTAAATATCCTGTTGATATTTTTCGGATCAATCCCTACACCCGTATCTGAAACAACCGTTTCGATATATTCGCCGGTTTGTTTACTTGTAATTTGTATATTTCCGTTTTCATAAGTAAATTTAATTGCGTTATAAACTAAATTTCTTATAACTGTGCCGATCATATTCTTATCGGCAAAAACCGTCATGCCGTCCGGTACATCAATCGAAATATTTATTTCTTTTTTCTTGGAAGTAATACTTAAAATATCAATTTCCCTTTCAAATATATTTTTTAGATGAAATCTCTCCGGTTTGAATTCTATCATGCCTGTTTGAGACCTTGACCAATCAAGCAAATTACTCAAAAGATTAGATGTGTTTTTCCCGACATTATATATATGATTAACCATGGATCTCATTTTATCGGTATAAAATTCGTTCCTTTCATTTTTGAGTAATTCCGAAAAACCGATTATAGCTTGAAAAGGCGTTTGAAGATCATGTCCGATTATTGAGAAAAATTTATCTTTTGTGGCGTTTAATTCATTCAGTTGTATAAGAATAACTGACTGTTCTTCTTTCTGCTTCGTAATCAGTTCGTTTTTTTCAGATAAAATCTTATTTGCCTTTTTCTTCATGCGGAACCTGTAAAAAGTGAAAACAACCAAAAGCGTCACAAAGGCCGACAGTGCGATAAAGAAGTTTCTGAGAGTAGTCTGCCTGTCCAAAGCGAGTATTTTTATTTCGTTACCCTTTTTAAGCAATTCATTTTCTTTTTCTTTTTTTTCGGTTTGGTACTTTGTCTCCATTTCTTCAATAATTTTTGTCTTTTCATTATTGAAAAGGCTGTCTTTGGTAGTTATAAATTTTTGCGAATATTCAAAAGCATTTTTATAGTTTTTCAAACCAGACCATGCATGGCTTAAATCTTTATATATACTGTTTTCATGCGGCAAAGCGCCGATTTCCTTCACTATTTCAAGAGAATTTTCAGCATTTTTAACAGCCATTTTATATAAGTCTGTTTTTTCGTCTGTATTTTTCGATGAATCAGCCTGAACGAGATACAAACTTGTAATACATCCCCGTACAAGAGCGATACCACTTTTATCGCCGAATGCTTCTTTTATCGCCAACGATTTTTGGTAATGCTCAAGTGCAAGGCTGTATTTTCCCTGTATCTTATAAACCAGTCCGATATTATTGTATCCCTTTGACAAACCTCTTTTGTCACCGAGTTCCTCGTTGATTGATATTGATTTTTTAAAATATTCAAGAGCTTCATCATATTTCTTTTGTTTAAAACAGATACCGCCGATATTGGAATAACTGCCTGACATCCCTTGTCTGTCTCCGATACTTTCCCTTAATTTTGCCGATCTCTTATAATATTCTATTGCTTCTGTTAAATTATCCTGATAATAGTGAATATTCCCGATATTGTTGTATGATCTGGACATTCCATTTTTATCATCCAGTTCTTCGTTCAGTTTTAATGATTTCATGTAATATTCGAGAGCTTTTGCATAATTGCCCTGATTATTATAAACAGCGCCTATGTTATTCAGGCATAAAGATATCCCTTCCTTATTCCCTGTTTCTTCAAATATTTCTA
>JAKLPX010000403.1 GCA_022013635.1 Candidatus Delongbacteria bacterium | reverse complement strand
TTCACTACAAATTATCAGGAAATACTTTGAAGGCAAAAGAATATCTCTTATTATCAGCCGTTAAATCGTACAATAATTTTTCTTACGAATCGGCTTTGAATTTTATCGCACAATACAGAAAACGAAAATTGTCAAAAGAAGAAAAGTCCGAATCATATCTTTTTGAAGCAGAAATCTTGAAAATATTGGAAAAAAGGGATAAAGCAATTGAACTGTGCGAAAAAGTTAAGAAATCGTTTGATAGAGGGCACAAATTATTCGACAAAGCCGTCGCTTTGAATGCATTCCTGCTGTTCAAAAGCAATTTATACGATAAAGTTTTAAAAGAGGTCAAGTTGTTTTCAAAGAACACCGATATTAATGTGTTTGCTCAAGGATACTCGTTTAAAGGATTCGCTGAATTATTCTCAGGTAAAACCGGTAATTCCGAAAAAACTGCCTCAAAATTATACTCATTAAAAAATAAAGTTTCGGACCCGAAAATCAAGGCTATAATTTTGAATTTGTCAGGAAATATTAACCTGCATAAGAGAAATATAACTATAGCGAGAGCGTATTTTGAAGATATGTTAAAAATTGCGATTGACAACAATTTGAGCGATGAAAGATTAAAAGCCCTCCAAAATATCAGCGTTTGCCACGCAAATGCAGGCGAATATAAAAAAGCTAAAGAATTTTTGGAAAAACTTTACGAAGAAGCAGTCAGAATACATAACTACGACTTGATAATCGTAAGCATAAATAATATAGCTAATATGGCTTATGCTACCGGAGAATATAAATCAGCCGAACGACTTGCCGAAAAAGGTTTGAAAATTGCGCAGAAATATAAAAAACATATCCTGATTGATGATATATTGTGTTGTTTGGCGAATATTAAATTAAAGCAGGGGACAATTGAAGAGGCACTATGACTTAAATGTGACCGACGGAACAATTTACTATTTTTTAAAGAGAAAAATATTTAAAGGAATTTATTGACAAACGATTTGAAATTATTTAACTTAAACTCGTGAAATTAAAAGTAAAACACATAACAAGGAGTTAAAATGCCTCATGTAATTTCAGAAAAATGCGTTGCTTGCGGCGCCTGCATGCCGGAATGTCCGGTTGATTGTATCACCGAAGGCGACATCTATAAAATTGATCCCGGAGCTTGTATTGATTGCGGCGCCTGCGCGGCGGTTTGCCCGTCAGATGCTATTGATCAGGAATAGCATCAAGGATACAAATTATTAAAAAGAGCCGTTTAATGACGGCTTTTTTTAATATCTTTTGCGCAGGCATCGAAATTTCTGCACGATCCGCATTTTGATTTCTTGTAGTCATCTCCCGCGTTTTTGATCTTTAAGGCAATGTAAACTGCAGAAATAACAATAATAACAATGGCAATCAAATATTGTATCATAATAATTTTCCGAGATTAAATACTGCAAAAGAAACTATCCAGGCGACCGTGGATGTGAATACAAGTGAAAATAATGCCCATTTCCATTTTCCAGATTCGCTTTTTATAGCGGTAATAGTAGCGATACAAGGAATATACAGCAGTACGAATATTAAGAAAGAAAACGCTTTAAGTTTATGTGAAGCAAGATATTCAAAAGAATCCGAACTTCTTAATTTCTCTGATAAATCACTGCCTTTATCGTTATTATGAAGTATCGCCAAAGTGCTCACAACAAGTTCTTTGCCTGCAAACCCTGAAATAATAGCGACATTGCTTTTCCAATCGAACCCTATCAGCTCGAAAAAAGGTTCTATAGATTTCCCGATTCGGCCTATATAAGAGTTTTCCAGGACAACTGATTTATTCATAATCTGCCCTTTCGAAGGTCTGGGAAAATAACCCAAAGCCCAGATTAAAACGGAAGCCGCAAGAATGATACCACCCATTTTTTTCAGATACTGATAAGCTTTATCCCATGTATGATAGGCAGTGGATTTTAAAGTAGGAATTCTATAGGGCGGTAATTCCATTACAAATGGAGCATCCTCGCCCCTAAATAAAGTTTTTTTCAGTATAAAAGCCGAGACCATCGCAATAAAAAACCCGATCGTATAAATCATGAAAAGAATAAGAGACGGATTATCTGGAAAAAATGTTCCGATAATTAAAATATAAACAGGCAATTTCGCTCCACATGACATAAAAGGGATTATTAGCATAGTAACAAGTCGGTTCTTTTTACTATTGATGGTCCTAGTCGCCATTATTGCGGGAATTGAGCATCCGAAACCTATCAGCATGGGAATAAAAGAACGGCCATGAAGACCGATCTTGTGCATGATTTTATCAACAATGAAAACCACCCTTGCCATATAGCCGATGTCTTCAAAAAAGGAAATGAAGAAGAAAAGTATTAGGATGTTTGGAAGAAACACCAAAACTCCGCCCACTCCGCCAATCGCTCCGTCCAATATCATGTCTTTCAAGATACCGTTCGGAAGATAATTATTCAACGCCCCGGCAGTCGCAGAAATAATGAATTCGATAAACTGCATAGGGTAACTTCCAAGCGTAAATGTGGCTTCAAACATCAGCCACATAAGAGCTAAAAATATCGGAATGCCCCATATTCTGTGAGTCGCAAATTCATCAATTCTGGTAGATTTATGAGAAGAATGGTTTTTATCATAAATTTTTAAAGTTTCTTTTAACGCTCCTGAAATAAAACCGTATTTTGCATCTGTGATCAGGTTATCCGGAGTGTCCTCATAATGTTCTTCCGTAATGTCTGTCTGTTTATTGATTACCGATAGAATATCATCAAATTCGGAAGACATTTTTTGTAAACGGCTAATAAAATCTTTATCATTCTCAAGTAGTTTTAAAGCTATATATCTCGGAGAAATTTTCGGAATAAGATCAATGTACGGCTCTTTTAAGAGAGCTGTTTTTACTTCCTTGATGGAATCCTCTAAAGGATGACCGTAATTAATATGTATGTGTCTGACATCTGGTTCTTCTTCATTATAATAACTAACGATTTTCGATAATAAATTGTCTATCCCGATGTTTTTAGAAGCTACT
>JAKLPX010000402.1 GCA_022013635.1 Candidatus Delongbacteria bacterium | reverse complement strand
GCTTACCGTCATAAAGATTGACAGCCTTAATCAGAGTTCTTTTCCGGCACTTTTATGTTTTAATATTGAATCCGGCAATTATGTAAAATATAACAGGATAGACTTTAAAGGAAATAAAATTTCAAAGTCTGAAATACTAATCAGGCAGAGTCATTTGCAATTGAAAGACAAGTTTAACGAAAAAGAACTTTCCGAAGCACGAAACTGGCTTTATAAAACTCAATTGTTCAGAAAGAAACCCGAATTTGAGATTTTCAGATCGAACAATCAATTCGGAATATTATTTTCAGTTGAAGAAAAGAAGTATATCAGCCTGATGGTCTTAGGCGGTTATTCAAGCAACAACAAGAGTGAGAATTATTCAGGTCTCGCGGAAATTAAAACAGCCAACCTTTTCGGAACAATGAGGAAAGCTGAATTATTATGGGAAAGAATAGGAGATGAGAAAGAAAAATTAAGGCTGAAATATAGAGAGCCTTTTATGTTTAATATTCCTATTGCGAGCGATTTATCTTTTTATCAGAACTATAAAAAAGGTATTTACCTTTCCCGCGCTTACGGGTTTGAAGAGGTTTATGATATTGACCCGAGATCTTCAATAAAATTCGGGATCAGAAGGGAAAATATCTATACGGATTCGCTTTACCTCGGTTTAGATAAAGATATTACTACAGACAGGTATTCTGGCGGAATAAAATATTCAACTTTGTATAATAAAGAATCTATCCCGAAATCAACGGGATACGAAATTGAATGGGAGATCGCATCGTTGTCGGTTGATATTGAAGACTCGCTGAAGCTGAACGGATTGGAAATTTTATTTTCGGCGGGAATTTTGTTTAAGCCGGCCGATAAAATTTATTTCAGCATCAAAACCGGATATAATCAGGTCTTATTTGCAGATGATATGCCGGAATTTAATAAAATTTATTTCGGAGGATCCGGAAGCTTCAGAGGATACAGAGAAGAATTTTTTCTTTCCGACATTCTCTTAAAACAGAGTATAGATTTTTATTTTGTTCCAAGTTCCGAAGACATAGCATTTAATCTTTTTTTCGAGAACGGGCAATATAATGAGTATCATTCAAATATTCAGAAAATTGATCGGCTAACTGATTTATGGAGCTATGGAGGAGGAATTATTTTTGAGGGCAGACTCGGTGAAATTGAGGTAACGATCGGTGTCCCGGGCAGAGAAGGATTTGCGGAAAGCATGGTTCATGTCAGTTATTCTATGACATTTTAAATTGACATAATGAATAATTTTGACCAAATTACACACGAAGAAAAAATGGAGATTAAAATATGAAAAAGTTTGAACAAATATTGACAATTTTAGTGTTTTTTGCAGCTGTCGCAAATTTGTTTTCAAAAAATGTATCTTATGAAACTAAGAACGCAACAGACTCAAACGGTTATAGTTACGGATTTGTAACTAACGATCCGATAAATACCAGAATTTATACTCTTTCAAACGGATTGAAAGTATATCTGTCTGAGAATAAAGATAAACCGAAAATTTTAGGTTTCATTGCCGTAAGGGCAGGATCGAAAAACGATCCTGCCGAAACGACAGGGCTGGCGCATTATTTTGAGCACCTTATGTTCAAAGGTACCGATGAGATCGGAACGATCAACTGGGAAAAAGAAAAGCCGTTGATCGCTGAAATTTCAAATCTGTTTGAACTCCATAAAAATACAGCTGGTCAGGAACTGAAAAAGAAGATATATTTTAAGATAGACAGTGTTTCAACATTAGCTTCAAAATATACAACTCCGAGCGAATACACTAAACTTGTGGCATCAATTGGCGCTGAAGGTACAAATGCCTGGACATCTTTTGAATCAACTGTTTATACTAATGAAATACCGGGCAATGAACTTGAAAGATGGTTGAAAATCGAAAGCGAAAGATTTTCAAGACCTGTTTTCAGGTTATTTCATACAGAGCTGGAAACTGTTTATGAAGAGTTCAATATGTCCCAAGACAACGACTATCGAAGGGCTAGAGAATCACTTTTATCGGGTCTTTATCCTAATCACCAGTACGGTACGCAGACTACACTGGGAAAGGGAGAGCATTTAAAAAATCCTTCAATGGTGAACATTATGAAGTTCTTCGATACTTATTATGTTCCCAACAATATGGCAATATGCCTGTCCGGCGATCTTGATTATGAAGCCTCCATAAAGCTGATTGATAAATATTGGGGAAAATATGAATCAAAAAGTTTACAGGAATTTAAAGTCGCAAAAGAAGAACCAATATCAAAACCGATCATCAAGGAGGTTTTAGGACCTGATGCTGAATCCGTTATGCTCGGATTTAGATTTGAAGGCGTCAAAAGCGAGCAGACTAAATATCTTGATATGATAAATTCCATATTGTATAACGGCAAAGCAGGACTTATTGATTTAAATCTTATTCAGCAGCAAAAAGTTTTGTCCGCATATTCATGGACTTGGGGTAAAAATGATTACACAGAACATATTTTCGGAGGTTCTCCGAGGGAAGGGCAGACCTTGGATGAAGTCAAAGATCTTTTGATTGAACAGATCGATAAAATCAAAAAAGGCGAATTTGACAAGTGGATGCTGACGGCGGCAGTTAATAATAACAGACTTTCAAGAATCTACCGTTTTGAAGGCAACTGGAGAGCGTATTCTTTTGTTAATTCGTTCATTGAGGGTAGAAGTTGGGACGATGTCCTTAGAGATGATGATGAACAGGAAAAAATTACTAAAAAAGATATAATTGAATTCGCAAAGAAAAACTATAGAGATAATTATGTCGTCGTTTATAAGCGGGAAGGTAAAGATTCAACGATAATGAAAGTTGATAAACCTGAAATAACGCCTATCACAATAAACAGAGATACTTTATCGCAGTTTTACAATAATTTATCAAAGATGGAGGTATCTCCCGTCGAGCCGGTTTTTATTGACTACAAGAAACTTATCGCAGAAAAGAAAATAAACGATGGGGTTGATTTAAAATATATTAAAAACACAACGAATGAATTATTTTCGCTTTACTACTTGGTTGAAGTAGGTACAAATCAGAATCCGAAATACAAAAATGCAGTTGAATATCTTGATTATTTGGGAACAAGCAAATTCAGTCCGGAGGAATTCAAGCAGGAATTATATAAGAACGGATTAAATATTTATTTCTGGAGCAGTGATAACAGGACATATATCAGCATATCAGGCTTGGATAAATCTCTCGATAAAGGTATGGAATTGATGTACGAATTAATTTCAAATGCTAAAGCCGACAAAAAAATCTACAATGATTATGTTGACGGCGTTTTAAAGCAGAGAGACGATAATAAGAAAGACAAGGATATGATTTTCTGGTCGGCTTTGTACAATTACGCCAAATACGGCGAGGAATCTCCTTTCAAAAAAGTCGTTTCGTCCGATGAATTAAAAAACTTAAATCCTGACGAATTAGTTTCGCTGGTAAAGGGATTTTTAACTTTTAAACACAGTATATTATACTACGGTCAGAGAGAGATTGAAGATGTGGCAAAACTTATCGTAAAAAACCAGCCGAAAATAAGGAATTATACCGAACCGCCCAAACGGATTGATCCTAAAGAAATGCCTACAGATGTGCCGAAGGTATATTTTGTAAATTACGATATGGTTCAGATGAACATGATCATGCTTTCAAAACTTGAAAAAATGAATATAAAAAATTTTCCGATAATAAATACATTCAACGAATACTTTGACGGCGGTATGTCAAGGCTTGTATTTCAGGAGATCAGAGAAGCTCAAGGACTTGCTTACGCAACAGGCGCAAGCTATACTACTCCAGATTCGCCTGATAAATCACATTATCTGTTTACATACATAATGACTCAGCCAGATAAATTCAATCCGGCGCTGAACACAATGAATATGCTGCTTAACGATATGCCCAGAATTGATAAGAATTTTAACGACAGCGTTGAAAATATCAGAAAAAGAAT
>JAKLPX010000401.1 GCA_022013635.1 Candidatus Delongbacteria bacterium | reverse complement strand
TTCACATACTTAGGCGTAATCGAGCATAAAATCCCTCAATCCAAACTCCAATATAACGATCCGGTGGAAGTCAGAAAAACGAAAATGCTCAATGACATATTTACAATTAAAATTTAAGAGAACTAAATTCGACGGACACTGTCTGTTGAATTCAATAATAGAAGGAATTTATGAATAAACCGACTAAAAAAGATATATATAAGCAAATTGCAGAACTGATCACAGAATCAAGAAAGCAGGTAAGAACCGCCGTTAACACAACTATGGTCATAACTTACTGGAACATAGGCAAAATTATTGTCGAAGATGAACTAAAAGGCGAAAAAAGAGCTGAATACGGAAAAGCTACAATAAAACATTTATCTGTAAAATTGACGGCTGAATTCGGTGAAGGATATGATGCATCAAATTTAAGATATATGAAGCTGTTTTATATGAAATTTCCAATTCGAGACGCAGTGAGTCTCGAATCTCCAAAAACAATCACAGCGAGTTCTAAATCTTTAATTTGTGACGCAGTGAGTCACAAATCTCCAATTCCTGACTCAATAAGTACACAATTAAGCTGGACTCATTATCGGCATTTGCTTAAAGTCGAAAACGAGAAAGCCCGTCAATGGTATATGAAGGAAGCAATAAGCGAGAATTGGACAACCAGAGCTCTCGAAAGGCAGATCAACAGCTTTTATTACGAACGATTACTATCAAGCCAGAACAAAAAACCTCTAATTGAAGAGGCTAAAAGGAATACAAAAGACCTTGAACCCGATGATATTTTCAAAGATCTCGTATTCTATAATTACAAACTCAAATGTTTTGTGCTCATAGACCTGAAAAGAGGAAAACTCACGCATCAGGATGTAGGACAGATGGATTCTTATGTCAGAATATATGAAGAAAAATTCAGAGCTGAAGACGACAATCCCACTATAGGCCTTATCCTATGCAGCGAGAAAAACGAAACCATAGCAAAATACTCGGTACTTGCTGACGGCAAGAAACTATTTGCTTCAAAGTACAGACTTTATTTGCCTACAGAAGAACAGCTTGAAAAACTTATGGTCAAAGAAGAAATGGCATTATACGGAGCGAAGTAGTATGTGCATTCAATCGGAAGCGACACTTGAGAAAAAACTCATCGAGCAGCTGCAAATTCAGGGCTATGAAAAGATCATTCTGCACGATGAGAAAGATCTTATTTCGAATTTTAAAACGCAATTGGAAAAGCACAACAAAACTATTTTTTCAAAAACGGAATTTAATAAGATACTCAATCATTTAGACGGCGGGACGATCTTCGAGAAATCGAAAAAGCTGCGCAATAAGTTCGAGCTTTATAAAGATGACGGCAACCTTTCCTATATAGAATTTTTTAACACCGAAGAATGGTGCAAGAATGAATTTCAGGCATCAAACCAGATAAATATGGCGGAAAGGTACAAGAACCGCTACGATGTGACGATCTTGATAAACGGGCTTCCTCTCGTTCAGGTCGAACTTAAAAGACGCGGGCTTGAACTAAAAGAGGCGTTCAATCAGATATGCCGCTATAAAGACCATTCGTTCAGGGGACTGTTCTTATACCTGCAGATTTTCATAATCTCGAACGGGGTCAACACAAGATATTTCGCGAACAACAGAACGCTTAACTTTAAGCAGAGCTTCTGCTGGACGGATGAAAAGAATGAAAAATTCAACAGGCTGAACGAATTCGCGGATATTTTCCTGGAAAAATGCCACCTCGCCAAGATCATTTCAAAATATGTTGTCTTAAACGAATCCGATAAATTCTTAATGGTGCTGAGACCATATCAGTATTTCGCAGCTGAAAAGATAATCAAGCGCGTAGCCGGAAAAGTTGACCGCAACGGCTATATCTGGCACACGACAGGTTCGGGCAAGACGCTGACTTCATTCAAGGCGAGCCAGATCCTGACCGCAGACAAGGATGTGGACAAGGTCGTATTCGTCGTTGACAGGAAAGATCTCGATTTTCAGACGATGAAGGAGTTCAACAAATTCTCAAAAGGCTCGGTTGATGCGACTGATGACACCATAATGCTCGTTAAACAGCTTTCCGATGAAAAGACGAAGCTCATCATTACCACGATCCAGAAGCTCAACAATGCGGTCAGCAGGGTCAAATTCAACAATAAACTCGGCGATGTCAGCAATAAGCGCATAATATTTATTTTTGACGAATGCCACAGGAGCCAGTTCGGGGAAACTCACAAAAGGATAAAAGAATATTTTAAGAACAGGCTTTTCTTCGGCTTTACGGGCACTCCGATATTCGAGGAGAACAGCGTCGGGTTTACGACTACGAAAGATCTTTTCGGGTCATGCCTGCACAAATATATCATTAAGGACGCGATCGACGACGATAATGTGCTCGGTTTTTCCGTCGAGTACTATTCTACTTTCAGGTCAAAACTTCTCAAGGAAGAGAACGGGGATGATCTCGATGTGGATGAAATGGATAAGGTGAAAGGCATCAACAAGGATGAGGTATTTTCAGCGGATATCAGGCTGTCCAACATAGTTGATTTTATTATAAAGAATCACGGCAGAAAGACATATAACAGGGAATACAACGCGATATTCGCGGTTAGCTCGATAGATACGCTTTTAAAATACTATGAACTTTTCAGGAAGAAAAAGCATAATTTAAACATAGCGACGATCTTTTCATATCAGGCGAACGAGGAGCTTGAGGATCAATACGGCAACCATAACGAGAGAGCGAACTGGAGCATGGTGGCTGAAGAGCCCGCGCCTTACGGCGATAAGCAGGTTCATTCGAGAGAAAAGCTCGATCTGATCGTGAACGATTATAACAATACTTTCAAGACTAACTTCGACCTGAACAAGGACAACGGCTTCAACGCATATTTTGTGGATGTTTCCAAAAAGGTGAAGGAAAAGAAGATAGACATTCTGCTTGTGGTCAATATGTTCTTAACCGGATTCGACAGCGTTTACACCAATACTTTGTATGTGGATAAGAACCTGCGCTATCACGGGCTTATTCAGGCATTTTCGAGAACGAACAGGGTGCTTGGTGAAAAGAAGAAATACGGAAATATCGTCTGCTTCAGAAATCTTAAAAAAAGAACAGATGAAGCGATAGTTTTATTCTCAAATCCCGATGCGATTGAAACCGTTTTAATGAAAGCCTACACGGAATACGCGGAAGATTTTAACAAAGCTCTCGAAGATCTGAAAAACATCACTCCGTCAATAGATTCGGTGGACAAGCTGGAAGGCGATGAGCAGAAAGCGCTTTTCGTCAAAGCTTTCAGGAATCTTTTAAGTGACTGTAAAGAAATAACTTGACTATTATAATTATTTTTCATATATTTAGTTATGAAAAAAATAACAGACATACAGAAACGGTTTGATTTAGCAAAAAGCTTTCTAA
>JAKLPX010000400.1 GCA_022013635.1 Candidatus Delongbacteria bacterium | reverse complement strand
GAAATAAATGGAAATTCAATTTATGAGAACTTATGAGAACTTTTGACATGTACGATAAAATCGTACAACTGAAGAAAGATAATCCCATTAAAGAGGCTTGTAATTAGCCTGAGTTTGGACTAAATCTAAACCTCAAGGTTTTAGAGTCAACTGCAGGCTGTAGGAGTAATAGATAGGTGTGATTGGCTCAATGGTAACGAGTGACAAATTGCGACGACCTACAACATTGGCTACATGACGCTGTCTGGTTTTTACGACTGGTGTGGCGCTTTTAGCCATGACCGTTAGCAGAAATAGCACTTGAGTAATGATTCAACTTGAGATTAGAAGAACAATAAAAGGATAAAGTTATGATAATATGCAAAAAGCCAATAGTATTAATTCTCTTGTTCTTAATCGTATCAATTTACTCTATGTCAGATGATGGAAATCAAGAACCAAATAAAATTACAGTAAAAGATCAATTTGGTATTGAAACAGGTATGACACAAAAAGAACTTGATGAATTTAAAAATCAATATTTTGAATCAGTAAAAGGAATGGGGTTACTTGATGAAGTCATAGTTAATCCTAAATTTAGAGATCAAATGATAAACTCAAGATCTGAAGAATATTTCAATAACAAATTGAATTTGAATAGAATCAATAAGCTTAAGGAATTGAAATTATTTCATACTACACAAGAAGTTGATCATGATTTAGATTTTGCATACTTAATTTCAGGTGCAAGTGTAATACTGATTGGCACCAGAGTTGGGAAAGAACATTTTTTTGAAACTGAAAAAGAAGAATGGGATGCATCTCACGAACATAAATCAAGATATTTGTTTGAAGTAGAAGAAATACTCAAAGGTAATGAATGGTTTGTTGACAATCCTGATACTGTAAAATGTTTAAGTACAATCGGGAAATTTCTTACAGATGGATCTATGGATTTTTCACACAAAAAGAAATATCTGATTTTTTTAAAGCCTGTTAACATGATTAGAAATCAAAATAGTGATTTTATACGCAGTAGTCAAAATGCTTTGAGAATTGAAGATAATGGACTATTTTGGAGAAATTCAAAAAATAGTAAATATTTCTTATCTTTAGACGAAATAAAAAATAGAATCAAAAAGTTTGATGAGATTAATGATGCTGAGAATTTCTACAAAAATACTTGGAAATGAATGCGAAACTCAAGTCTGAAGGGGGCCCATGAACTCAAGTGCTACAACTGCTAACATTGGAAAAATGACTAATCTCTCGTTATATTACCCTTGTTCGCTTTTTTCCATGACCGTTAGCCTCCATTAATTTTTTATTCTAGAACCCTATGTGGCAATATATAGTAAAAGAAAGAGGCGGTCGTTGCCGCCTCTGTTTTATGTTATTTATAGATGAGGATCATTTTGTAAGAACCATTTTCTTTGTGAACGATTTACCGTCAACCTTGAGCGTATAATAGTAAACTCCAGAATTGAACCTTGAACCATCGAAATCAATCATGTGATAACCCGCGTTCTTTACCCCATTTGCGAGTTCGGCTACTTTTTGCCCGCTGATGTTGTAAACACTGAGTTTCACATCTGCAGTTTTGGCTAAAGCGAACTTAATCTGCGTAACAGGATTGAAAGGATTCGGGTAGTTCTGGAAAAGTTTACTCTCTGTAGGTATATTATATTCAGCTATGTCAGTAGGTTGCGCTTTTTCATCAGGAGTCAGTTCGTTAACCAATTTGTCAATGGTTAATAAATAATCCATTTCGTTTTTAGCAACTCCTTGCGCATCCTTCATCATATTGCAGATAGCGATCTCAATATCACAGAGCTTTTTCTCAGCTTCAGATTCAGTTTCTGCTTTCAGCTCTTCTGCTATTATGATTGCCTCATCATACTTTTTATCTTTGATCTTTGTTGATACTTTCATCTGCTTTATGAATTTCTTGTTCGTAATTTCATCAGAAGCAAGAGCATCGTCATAAGTTATGAAAAGTGGTTCAAGAGACTCTTCCTCTTTTGCAAGAACTTGTGGTAGTCTTGATGTAGCTACGTAATATTCATCTGAATCAGGATATTTATCAATTATAGTTTCGTATTTTTTTATAGAAGGTTTAAAATTACCTTTTTCTTCAAGTAACATGGCTACTTTCAGTAATTGTTCTTCCTGTGTTGGTGGTTCATTTGTGCTATAAACAATATGGCCTGGCAAACCAGGTTCAAATGCTTCGGTTGCATAAGGATCGTAATCTATACTATATCCTTTTTGTAGTTCTCTCCACAATTCAAAGAAAGAAGATTTATCAACATCTGTTATTTCGTCTATTCCCCAATAATTATAATCAGCAGGTATTACAACTAATTGAGAAACTTCGCTTTTTAGTTGCTGACTTACACCGATATCACTCACTGTTTTTATACAAGGAACTACAGGAATACTATTCTCATCTCCTGAATAGATATTATTGTATCCGTTATTCATGTATGCATTCGCTCTATACATCATAAATATCTGAGATCCGTTCTCCCCTGTTGTAGTCAGACCGTTGTTTATAATTCTGTTGTTCAGTTCATCATTTGATACCGAAGGATTCAAAAGCTGAGGATATGTATTGTATCCGTATAGGGCAATCCCGCATGTTGCGTTATCATGTAGGTAATTTTCAGAAATAAGAGGCGAGCATGATATAGCGACTATTCCGGCAGTGTGGTTCAATATTGTATTACTTCTTAATACACCTGTAGATTCAGTTACTCTTACACCGGTTCCTGTCCCCTTTCCATCAAAATAATTATCATTAAGGTTATAATCGGAGCAATTCAGCAACCACACGCCATTCTCGCAGTCTGAAAAATATGTATGAATCAAATTTACTTTTGCGGCTTGAGCATTTATGCCCCATTCAGCATTTGCTATTGTTGATGAATATGTTGAGATCGTACTTCCAACTTCCGCTACAATACCTACCCAACTGCCTGAAGAGGTAAATTTACTGTACTCTCCAGCTCTTAAAGTGCCTCCATTTTGAACAGTTATTTTTGATCCTATACCGCAATCTGTTGTAGTAGTAGGACCATAGCTAAGAACTGCTTCAGATTCGATAATCAATTCTGAGTTATTTCCTAATATTACCGATGATACAGGTATATATCTCAATACTAAATTTGATCCTGAGCCAATTGTAAGTTTTGAGTTGTCGGTAACAGCAATACGACCCAGAATATTGATAATATTTCCAGTAATTTTAGCATTCCCATTTATTTGTACTCTTGCACCTTCTTCTAAAACAAAGCTTGCACCAT
>JAKLPX010000399.1 GCA_022013635.1 Candidatus Delongbacteria bacterium | reverse complement strand
GTTTTCAAAGTAAGAAGTTTAATATCCTTTGCGATTCATAAATTTTTTACGGACAGGAACTTCGTGTATGTTCACACACCGATAATTACTGGCAGCGATGCAGAAGGCGCCGGCGAAATGTTTGCTGTTACGACTCTGGATATGAATAATCTGCCGAAAACAGAAGACGATAAAATTGATTATTCGAAGGATTTTTTCGGGAAGCAAACATACTTGACTGTAAGCGGACAGCTGGCAGTCGAGAACTTCTGTATGGCTTTCAGAAATGTTTATACATTCGGACCGACTTTCAGAGCCGAAAAATCGAATACTCAGAGGCACGCTTCGGAATTCTGGATGATCGAACCGGAAATGGCTTTTTCCGATCTGAAGGATGACATGGATGTTGCCGAAGATATGATGAAATACCTGATATCTTATGTCCTTGAGAATGCCCCTGAGGAAATGGAATTTTTCAACCAATGGGTAGATAAAACATTACTTGAGAGATTGCACCATTTGTTAAATTCTGATTTCGGAAGAGTTACATATACTGAAGCAATGGATGAATTGATCAGATCCGGAAAAAATTTCGATTATAAACCTGAATGGGGAAATGACTTACAGACGGAACATGAGAAATTTTTGACTGAAGAAATATATAAAAAACCAGTTTTTGTAACCGATTATCCTAAGGATATAAAGGCTTTCTACATGAGAGTCAACGATGACCAAAAAACTGTCGCAGCAATGGATCTGCTTGTTCCGGGAGTCGGCGAGATTATCGGCGGAAGTCAAAGGGAAGAAAGACTTGATGTCCTTAAAAAAGGATTAAGGAAATGGGATTGAATGAAGAAGATTACTGGTGGTATCTTGACTTAAGAAGGTTCGGAACCAACAAACATTGCGGTTTCGGTCTGGGTTTTGAAAGAGCCGTAATGTATATAACGGGTGTCGAGAATATCAGAGATATTATTCCTTTCCCGAGAACGCCGAAAAATGCAGAATTTTAAACATTCAGGAGCTTTATTATGCTGTTAAAGATCCATCATATAGGAATAGCCGTAAAAGATTTGAAAACTGCTGCAGAAAAATATGTAGCTATCACCGGAATAAAACATTATGAAACCGAGTATGTTCCGGAACAGGATGTAGAAGTTGCGATATTCGAGGTAGGCGAAAGCAGGATCGAACTGTTGCAGGGTAAATCCGAAAACTCCCCGATTTCAAAATTTTTGGAGAAGAACAGGGAAGGTCTTCATCATGTTGCATACCAAGTTAAAGATATTGAAAAAGCTATTGCAGTTTTGAAAGAACAAGGTTTTATTTTCATAGATGAAAAACCGAGGATCGGGGCAGGCGGCATGAAAATAGCTTTTATTCATCCTAAATCAACAAACGGAGTATTAACCGAATTGTCTCAGATATACAAAGAAATATAAAAATCACGGGAGGTTTTAGAATGATAGAACACCTTAAAAAGGCAAGGATGTTTGAAGGACTTGACGAAAGCGTTATCAAAAAGATAAGCGCTTTTTCCAAAATTGAAAAATTCAAGCCTAACATTACAATTCTTGAAGAAGACAGTTCTAATGATTACGATCTTTTTATTGTGATTCACGGCAGAGTAAAAATCTTCGTATCGTCAAAATTCTTTGCAGACGATAAAGATGATTCAAAAGCTATTTATACCGTAAATCCCTATGATCATTTCGGGGAAATGTCCTGTATCGTAAGAAAACGCAGAAGCGCGTCTGCAACAACGATGAGCGACTGTGAAATAATCAGAATAGACGGACATAAATTCATGACGCTGATAGAGAATGATAATTCGATCGGATTTATGGTTTTAAAGAAGCTTTACGAATCTTTATATGAAAGAATACAGAATTCTAACTTTATGCTGAGAAATTTTCTGATATAGTGTTATTTTGCCAAATAGTAATAACTTAGAAAGTTTAAGAAAAATACTTTACAACGATATTTACACAATTTATATGATTTGTCAGTAATTTGACTTTGAAACTTTATCACATCCCACTGTAGGATTCCAGGTAGCTTCAGTCCATTCTATTTTCGATTTCATGCTTCTAATTTCCATAATTTAATACATTTAAATATAACAAAGACTTATTTAATAATGCAAACTTAAATCTTCTCAATCTTTTCGATCAGCTTCATAGCCGACTTATCCATTTTTGTGAATCCAAACAGCTTCTTACCTAAATCCTTCAGCGATGCCCCGAAAAGATAAACTATACTTCCGTCAATGATAATGAAACGATCGTGTGAATGTCTGAACTCTTTTACTTCAATATCAAAATACTGCTCACTGAACTTCAGAATATCAAGCTTGAATTGCTCTGAGATTGACTTCGTCAGAATCTTTACTTTCACACCTTCACCGACCTTAGTCAAATGCACTAGAACTGTATCATCAACATAATTGTCAATAATAACTATAGACTTTTCAGCACTTCTGAAAAGATCCGAAACAAACTTATACGCATCGAATATCTGACCTTCAAAGAATATTCCCTGCTCCGGAATACTGTTTTTACTTTCCATAATAGAAAATACTTGATCAATTTTCTTATCAGTTTCGATCTGCTTTAACTCCACTCTGTCAAGCCTCTGAAACACCTGAGCATTAGATTGAATGAATTTGCGCATTTCGATAAAAGCGTCAATTATTTTAATACTCACTTCGATTGCCATCTTACTGTTTAGAATTGATGCAAGCATAGATACACCGTGTTCTGTAAATACAAGATAATTATATCTCCTTCCACCCCAACTTGAGGTCGCAAATTGCGACCTCAAGTTCTGTGTTTCTTTTTTATTTGGCGAGAAACAGAATTTTAGTGGGAACCTTTCTTTATTTCTCTTCACAGCTTCATTCAACCTTTTCGTCTCCACTCCATACAATTCCGCAAGATCAGAATCCAGCATCACCTGAAATCTCCGGATAGAATAAATCCTGTCCCGGATAATACTCTCATCAAACTTTTCAACTTCATTCTTAATCATAAAACACTTCCCTTTAAATAGTCTAAATCTTCTCAATCTTTTCGATCAGCTTCATAGCCGACTTATCCATTTTTGTGAATCCGAACAATTTCTTTCCTAAATCCTTGAGTGATGCACCGAAAAGATAAACTATACTTCCGTCAATGATAATGAAACGATCGTGTGAATGTCTGAACTCTTTTACTTCAATATAAAAATACTGCTCCCCGAACTTCTTCAAATCGAGTTCAAACTGCTCTGATATGGACTTAGTCAGAACCTTTACCTTTATATCTTTACTGACTTTTGTCAAATGCACTAGAACTGTATCATCAACATAATTATCAATAATCACAATAGACTTCTCTGCGCTTCTGAACAAATCGGAAACGAACTTATACGCATCGAAAACCTGACCTTCAAAGAATATTCCTTGCTCAGGAATATGATCTTTACTTTCCATAAAATTGAATACTTTTTCAAACTTCTGATCATTTTCAAGTAGCTTGACATCTACCCTATCCAGCCTCTGAAATACCTGCCCGTTAGTCTGAATAAATTTCCGCATAGCAACGAAAGCTTCGATTATCATTATGCTGATCCGAACAGCTGTTTCACTTTTTAGTACACCGGCAAGCATAGCAACACCCTGCTCTGTAAAAGCATAAGGTTTGTATTTTGGAATGTTTTTTTTTTAAGGTCGCAATTTGCGACCTTTGTTCTGCAACTTCCGAATATTTCAATTTAAAACAGAACCCAGCAGGAAACCTTTCTTTGTTCCTTTTCACAGCTTCGTTGATCCTTTTCGTCTCGACACCATACAATTCAGCCAGATCAGAATCTAGCATCACCTGAAACCCGCGGATAGAATAAATTCTGTCCCGGATTGTACTCTCATCAAACTTTTCAACTTCATTCTTCGCCATAAAACACTTCCCATACATTACTTTTTTAGCAATATACAAAGAGATGAGTGTCAAATAGTGACACTCATAATAATATTTTCAATATTTATTATGGAATTTAATCCTGTTTTATTCCCAAATACATTTTGAGTGCTTTTACTCTCATCTCAATATCGGCATAGTTAAATTTTTTGCTTCCTGATTTGTATGCTGAACTGTAACTTGAAAATGCACCTACTAATAAATTCCAAAGGATTTCAACATGAATTCCATCTGCAGGCAACCTTGAATATCGCTTAAATTCTTCATCAATATCATTTTTATCGTAGCTAAAGGATTTCAAAAAAATTTTCTTATATCTCATGCTAAATTTCATAAAATGGTCTTTGATTTTATGATCTTTAATATAATCAGAAACTTTGTTTTCAATATTATTCAATTCAAAAACTTTTATATTCTCAATATCGCTTTTATCAATATAATCAAACCATTCCTGAACTAAAAAATAGAACCTTATGAGTTTGCTTTTCAAGAAATGAGGCTTTATGAATTTATAATAAAAGCCGAAAACACCAGCAAATATTGCAAATACCCCACTTATGTATCCAATTATTTCCATTTATTTCTTATTCATCATGAATTTCTCATATAATTTCTTAGCTACCTTTTTTCCTTTAATAAATCAATCGTTTCTTTAATATATCTCGAATGAATGACAACTGCAATTGAAAGCTTAGTTTTGATAATTTTTTCTTCATTTATCGTTTCGGTGTATTCCCTATGTTCACCTTCTTGGCTTACTAAACCCGCTATAAAATTATAATACTTTTTTGACTCAACATCCTTAATATATCTATTTTTTTCATAAAATATAACTGGCCCACCACTATTACCTTGAAATACATCTACATCTAGAAGAAATGTTTTATATATACTACATGGTAGAATTGGATATGAAGCGATTTTACCACTTCGTAATATCGGATATCCCGCTTCATTAGCTTCATATCCAAGGGGATAACCAAACATAAACAATTCATCACCGGGATGTATATCAACAGATTCAAGAATT